>JAQVWF010000009.1:0-8592 GCA_028698615.1 Syntrophorhabdaceae bacterium | reverse complement strand
TGTAAAGCGGAAGGTATTCGGCAAGATGCTTGTTGGCGATGACGATCCCGGCGGCGTGTGTCGATGCGTGGCGCGCCAGTCCTTCAACTACGCACGCGTTGTCGAGGAGTTCCTTGACTCGGTCGTCCCTCTGGTACAGCTCACGGATTTCGGGTTCATCGTGTATCGCACGCTCTATGCCCCGGTCCGCCGTTGTGATGAGCTTGGCTATCCTGTCAACCTCCGCATAGGGCATGCCAAGCGCCCTTCCGACATCGCGTACTGCCGCCTTGGACTTCATGGTGCCGAAAGTGGTGATCTGGGCCACGTTGTCCTTGCCGTATTTATTCGTGACATATTCGATGACCCTGTCGCGTCCCTTCCGGCAGAAGTCAACATCGATATCGGGCATGCTGATACGCTCGGGGTTCAGAAAGCGCTCGAAGATCAGGTCGTACTTGATGGGATCTATGTCTGTAATGCCGAGGCAAAAGGCGATGAGGCTCCCGGCCGCGGAACCACGTCCCGGCCCCACGGGAACGCCGTTTGTTTTTGCATAATTGATGAAATCGGCGACGATGAGAAAATACCCCGAGAACCCCGTTTTCTTGATGACGCCCATCTCGTAGTC
Organism: Syntrophorhabdaceae bacterium; assembly: GCA_028698615.1. Lineage (NCBI taxonomy): Bacteria > Pseudomonadati > Thermodesulfobacteriota > Syntrophorhabdia > Syntrophorhabdales > Syntrophorhabdaceae > Syntrophorhabdaceae bacterium. Next base: position 7,982 of record JAQVWF010000009.1, on the reverse strand, counting down.
CAACCTCTTGCGATATTGGTCGTGGAGTTCTTCGCCGAATGAATCGTAGGCGGACCGTATCTCGGGCATCCGTTTTTCAAAGCCTTCCCGTGACAATTGTTCGAAGTATTCATTGATGTCCATGCCGCCGGGGGGATGGAAATCCGGAAAATGGTAAGTCTCCGTGTCGATGGTGACGTTGCACATTTCGGCGACGCGCATCGTGTTGGAAAGCGCCTCGGGATACCGCGAAAAGGCGAGCGCCATCTCATCCGGTGATTTGAAGTAAAACTGGTCCGTCGAGAAGCTCAGGCGGTCCTTATCGTTGATCGTCTTTCCCGTTTGGATGCACAGGAGGAGCTCGTGTGCCTTCGCCTCCTCGCGGCGAAGGTAATGGCAGTCGTTCGTGGCCACGATGGGCACACCGTAATGGGAGGACAACTCGATGAGGCGCTCGTTGACTATTCTTTGTTCATCGAGGCCGTTGTCCTGAAGCTCGAAGAAGAGCCGGTCGCCGAAGAGCGAGAGGTAATAATCGACGTGCCTGCGGACCATATCGTCCGTACCCTTGAGAATGGCGTTGGGTATCTCTCCCTTGATGCAGGCAGTGAGACAGATGAGCCCCTCATGATACCGGGTGAGAATCTCCCTGTCGATGCGCGGATGATAGTAGAACCCTTCCAGGTGGGCGAGGCTGATGAGTTTGAGGAGGTTCTGGTAGCCGGTGTTGTTCATGGCAAGGAGGACAACATGGTAGGCGACGTCCTCGCCCTTCATCCTTTTCTGGTCCAGTCTGGACCTCGGTGCGATGTAGGCTTCGCAGCCTATAAGAGGTTTCAAGCCACGCTGGCCGGCCTCAAGGTAGAATTCAGCGGCTCCGAACATGTTGCCGTGGTCCGTGATGGCGCATGCCGGCATGCCGTACCCTTTGGCTGCATCAAAGAGACGGTCGAATCGGATTGCACCGTCGAGAAGACTGTACTGGGTATGAAGGTGGAGGTGGACGAAGTCGGGCATATCTGTCTACTCCCACTCGATCGTGCTTGGCGGCTTCGAGGATATGTCGTAGACCACCCTGTTGACGCCGGGGACCTCATTGATTATCCTTCGCGCCACTGTATCGAGCGTTGTATAGGGAAGGCGCGCCCAGTCCGCCGTCATGGCATCTTCGCTTTCGACCACACGGAGTGCTATAACGCTGGCATAGGTCCTTTCGTCGCCCATGACACCAACGGTCTTTACCGGTATGAGTATGGCGAAGGACTGCCATATGTGTTTGAAAGAGGGGTTGTATTCGACCTCCTGGCGGATTATGCTGTCCGCTTCCTTGAGGATATGAAGCCGCTCTGGTGTCACGTCGCCGATTATTCGGACTGCGAGACCGGGACCGGGGAAAGGTTGTCTGCCGATGATATATTCAGGTACGCCGAGTTCGCGTCCGACCACCCGGACCTCGTCCTTGAAAAGCTCTCTCAATGGCTCGATGAGGGTCATCTTCATCCGTTTCGGGAGCCCGCCGACATTGTGATGGCTCTTGATCATGGCGGAGGGTCCCTTGAAGGAGACACTTTCTATGACGTCGGGATAGAGGGTACCCTGGGCGAGAAACCGGGCGGAGTCGTTGCCGCGGGCCTCTTCCTCAAATATTTTGATGAAGAGCCTTCCGATGATCTTTCGCTTCCGTTCCGGATTTTTTACCCCTTTCAGGGCTTTGAGGAAGGTCTCCTCTGCATCAACGTACTTGAGGTTGAGATGGAGGACGTCCCTGTAGGCTTCCATGACCTCTTCGGCCTCGTTCTTTCTCAAGACCCCGTTATTAACGAAGACACAGCGGAGATTGTCTCCTATGGCGCGGTGTATGAGTGCGGCAACCACCGAAGAATCGACGCCGCCGCTCAAGGCGCAGATGACCTTTTCATCTCCCGCCTCCCGGCGTATCCTTTCTGTTGCGAGTTCGACGAATGACTGCGGCGAGAAGAGCCCCTTGAGCTTACATATCTTGTAGAGAAAATTCCTGAGGATGCGCTTCCCTTTTGGCGTGTGTTGCACCTCGGGGTGGAACTGCACGCCGTATATGGTGCCTTTCGTGTTGCGAATCGCCGCGTAGGGGGAGTTATCCGACCGGGCGAGAGCGACAAAGCCGCGGGGAAGCGTGAGCACCTTGTCGCTGTGGCTCATCCAGACGATGTCTCCGTCCCTGACGCCGTGGAGAAACCCGTCCGCCTTTTCGACATAGAGGTGCGCCTTGCCGAATTCACGTTTTGGGGCCTTCTCAACCTTGCCTCCGAAAAACTTTGCCACGAGCTGAAGGCCGTAGCAGACACCGAGGACGGGAACGCCCAGGCCGAAGATCGCCTTATCACAGACAGGTGCATCCTTTTCGTTGATGCTGCTTGGTCCACCGGAAAGGATAATGCCCCGTGGTTTCATCGACCTGACGGCGTCGAGTTCCGTATTGTAGGGATATATTTCGCAATAGACGCCAAGCTCCCGGACCTTGCGGGCTATGAGCTGGGTATACTGGGAGCCGAAATCGAGGATCAGGATCAATTCCTCGTGGTAGTCGCGGTTATGGCTATCCATTTCTCTATTCGATCCTGTAGTTTGGCGCTTCCTTTGTGATGATAACGTCGTGCACATGGCTTTCGCGCAAGGCGGCGGACGTGATCTGGATGAACCTCCGCTTGTGCTGGAGGTCTTCAATGGTTCGGGTGCCGACATACCCCATGCCGGCCCGAAGGCCCCCCACCAGCTGGTTGATGCATATGGAGAGCGAGCCGCGATAGGGTACCCGGCCCTCGATACCTTCAGGAACGATCTTGGATTCCACTTCGTCTTCGGGGATGGAGTAGCGGTCCCGGGTTTTGCCCTCGCGCATGGCCTCCAGTGAACCCATCCCGCGGTAGACCTTGTATGTCCTGCCCTGATAGATGACCGTTTCTCCCGGCGTTTCGTCTGTCCCGGCGAAGAGGTTCCCAATCATGGCGGTTTGCGCACCCGCCGCCAGGGCCTTTGTAATGTCGCCGGAAAATTTGATGCCCCCGTCTGCTATGATGGGTATCTGGTACCGTGTCGCAACAGCCGCGGCGTCCATGATTGCCGTTATCTGCGGCACGCCAATGCCGGCGACGATCCGTGTCGTGCAAATGGAGCCGGGACCCACGCCTATCTTTACCGCGTCACATCCCGCCTTGATAAGCGCCTCGCATCCCTCGGCAGTGGCGATGTTGCCGCCGATGAGCTGGATGTCGGGGAAGTCCTTCTTTATCGCTTTGATGGATTCGATGACATTCCTCGAGTGCCCATGGGCGGTATCGATGATTATCACGTCACATCCCGTCTTGAGAAGGGCCTCCACACGCTCGTCCCTGTCGGGTCCCACGCCGACGGCGGCACCGACGCGGAGCCTTCCCAGCTGGTCCTTGCAGGAATTGGGGTACTTGCGCATCTTTTCTATATCTTTAATAGTAATGAGTCCCTTGAGATCGAAATTCCTGTCCACCACGAGCAGTTTTTCTATCTTGTGCTTGTGGAGAATCTTTTTTGACTCTTCGAGCCCAATACCTTCCTTTACGGTGACGAGGTTTTCTTTCGTCATAACGTTCTGGACCTTTCGTTCCAGATTGGTCTCGAACCGGAGGTCCCTGTTGGTGATAATACCTACAAGCTTCGTGCCTTTTGTGACGGGTATGCCGGAGATGCGATAGTGCGACATGAGATCCAGGGCGTCCTTGATCTTGCTTTCCGGCCCGATAGTGATGGGGTCGACGATCATGCCGCTTTCCGATTTCTTGACCTTTTCGACTTCGTGGGCCTGGTCGGCTATGGTCATGTTCCGGTGAATGATACCGATGCCGCCTTCCTGAGCGAGACAGATGGCCGTCTTCGATTCCGTCACGGTGTCCATGGCGGCGCTGAGTATGGGGATGTTGAGCTTGATGGCCGGGGTAAGGTATGTGGAGACGTCGACGTCGGCAGGCATTATATTACTCGAAGCCGGCACCAGCAGAACGTCATCGAAGGTTAGTCCTTCCCTGAAATCTGTCGGCTCTTTCTGTGACATGATTCACCTCATGGGGATAGTTTACGTGTATGAACGGTGCTCTTTATATAAAAAATATGTATGTGCCGTCAGACCTTAGCTCATACATAAAAGGCTTGCCATTTTATTAAGGTTAAGTATAATGCATAAGGTCCAAATAATCAAAAAAAATTTCCCTTTGGGAACCGTTTCTATCCATGGCAAATACAAACGACAGGACGCTTCTCCAGGTAACCGGTCTTAACACGTCGTTCTTTACGGGGGAGGAGGTCATATCCGCCGTTAATGACGTCACCTTCACGATTGACAAGGGTGAGGTCTTCGGTCTTGTCGGGGAGAGCGGTTCGGGCAAGACCGTGACGGCTCATTCGATCATGCGCCTTGTCCACCCTCCGGGCAGGATTGTCTCGGGAAAGATCGTATTTGAAGGCAGAAACCTCCTGGATCTGAGTGTAAGGCAGATGGAGGAGGTTCGCGGCAACCGCATAGGCATGGTTTTCCAGGAGCCCATGACCGCCTTGAACCCTGTTTTGAGAATAGGGGAGCAAATAGCCGAGACCATGGAGATACACGGGGTCCATCAGGGCAATGACATAAGAGGACAGACCCTGAAACTCTTGTCGCAGGTGGGGTTCGATGAGCCGGAAAACAGATACGCCCAGTATCCCCACCAGCTCTCGGGTGGCCAGAGACAGCGGGTACTCATGGCGATGGCCGTCTCCTGTAATCCCTCTCTCATCATCGCCGACGAACCTACGACCGCCCTGGACGTTGCTACGGAATCCCAGATACTGAACCTGATACGGGGCCTTGTGGATTCCCTGGGAATGTCAATGCTGTTCATTACCCACGATCTGATGATAGTGAAGTCCATGGGCCAGTGCGTCGGCCTCATGTATGCGGGGAGGATGGTCGAGAGGAACAATGTCGGGGACTTCTTCAAAGAGCCCCTTCACCCCTATGGCAGGGGCCTCCTGGAGTCTATCTATGGGTTTTCGGGGAACGCCAGGAGGCTCAAAGCCATTCCCGGTTCGGTGCCGAAACTCTCCGAGCTGCCATCGGGATGCAAGTTCCACCCCCGGTGTCCCCGCGTCATGGACGTTTGCAGGGGCGAAGAGCCTGTCATGAAGGAGGTCGGAAAGGATCAATGGGTTCGCTGTTATCTGTATTAGACATCAAGAAGCATTACGAGGTCCGCAGATCCGTCTTTTCCCTGGCCAGAGAGACGATACGGGCGGTCGACGGTGTCAGCTTTGAACTGGCGGCAGGTGAAACCCTGGGCGTCGTGGGCGAAAGCGGCTCGGGGAAGAGTACGCTGGCGCGGTGTGTCCTCCTTCTTGAGAGACCCGATGGCGGCGAGATCGTCTTCGACGGCGTTGACCTGCTCAAAGCTGGTGCCGAAGAGGTCAAGAGACTCCGAAAAGAGATGCAGATCATATTCCAGGACCCCTATTCATCGCTCAACCCGAGAATGAAAGTTAGTGAGATCATTAGCGAACCTGTTCAGTTCCATGGCATGGCAAAAGGGAAAGTGAATGTTGGGGCAAGGGTCGCCGAGATTCTGAGGAGCGTCGGCCTTGATGAGGATTTCCTGAAAAAATACCCCCATGAGATGAGCGGCGGCCAGAGACAGAGGGTGGCAATAGGGAGGGCCCTTGCAACGGAGCCAGCGCTCATCATCGCCGACGAACCGGTATCATCTCTCGACGTGTCCATACAGGCGCAAATCGTCAACCTTTTTCTGGACATTAGGGAAAAGTCAAATATTTCCATGGTGTTCGTGTCCCACGACCTGAACATTGTCCGTTTCCTCTCCGACCGTATCCTTGTCCTCTATAAGGGAAAGGTGGTGGAGACGGGCGGCCGGGATCAGGTCCTTTTGAACCCTCTCCACCCCTATACAAGGATGCTTATAAAGGCCTCCCGGGGAGAATTCGCCCTCAGGGAGGAACCGACGGGCGATGTCAGGCTTCAAGCATGTCCATATTATGACAAATGCGATGACAGGAGAGAACAGTGCGGGGGACAGACCCCCGGGCTTACAGGCGATGAGGAACACAGGGTTGCATGTTTTCTTTGCCAGATCTAACATACTATAAATAAAAGAGAATGGGGTGTGGTGGCCAGGCATGGCGCGGCGAATACATTTTCTCAAAAACGTGACGAAAATCATTTACATCGTTAATAGTTGTGCTAAACTAGCGATATTAGAACTACTAGCTTACATAATTTCAGGAGGTGTAGTATGTTAAAGCTTCACAAGAACACAAAAGGCTTCACGTTGATCGAGCTTCTCATCGTTATCGCCATCATCGGTATCCTTGCAGCCATCGCTCTCCCGGCATACATGGACTATACGAGGAAGGCGCGTATGACAGAAGTGACGAACACAGTGGGTTCCGTCAAGACGGCATGCATTGCGCTGGCTTCAGAGTCTTCAACCGGTAATGCTGCGTGCGCCGCCGCTGATGCCGCCACGTTCACAACGGTCTACGGGATAAACCTGCCAAGCCACGTTTCCGCCATTACGGTAGCTGCATCAGATGGGAATCCGGTCGTGATAACAGCGACATCCACGGGCATTGGTACCGGCGCTAACGGGACCATCTTGCTTACCAGCGATGCTACTCTGACTACATGGACATGGAGTGCAGGGACCATTGACGCAAAATACGTGCCAAAGAACTAAGAATTCGAGCGAAGAGGGGGGCTTGGAGCCCCCCTCTTGATTAACAATATGACAAAAAACGGTTTCACATTATTGGAGTTTCTGGTGGGGGTGGTTGTGATATGTGTGATAGTCATGATTGCCCTTCCCATGTACGCCATGCGCGGCAAGAAGACTGAACAGATGCGTGTGAGGACCCAGCTTCAATGCGTCAGACAAGCGGAGGAGGTGTACAGGTCGCAGTATGGATCCTATACGACTGACGCTACCAAGCTTGCCAACTGGAAGCAAAAGACAAAGAAGTACCATTTTAAGATACGGTACGCCAGCTCGACCCGGTTTGTCGCTGAAGCAAACGGCGACCTTGACAATGACAGGATACTCGATGATACCTGGACTATCGATGAGAACGGGGTTTTGACGAACGTAAAGTGAGCAAAGGGTATTATGCACATCATATTTCTAATAGTTGTTTTCGTTTTCGGAGCGGTGATTGGCAGCTTTCTTAACGTTTGCATTTACAGGATCCCAAGAAAAAAATCGATCGTTCACCCCCCGTCTTCGTGTCCTGCCTGTGAAAAACCGGTCAGGTTCTACGATAATGTCCCCCTCATCAGCTATCTCGTTCTGAAAGGGAAATGCAGGGATTGCGGGGCAAGGATCTCCTTCCGCTACTTCCTTGTCGAGCTCATAACGGCAGTCGTCTTCATGATGATCTACCGCAGGTGGGGACTCTCCTACGAGTTTTTCATCCAGATGTTCTTTGTGGCGGTCCTTATTGTTGTATCTTTCATTGATTATGATTTCCAGATCATCCCCGACATCCTCAGTGTCGGAGGCATGGTCGCGGGATTGATCATATCTCTTGTCAGGCCGGGTTTCCAGGTGATGGAGGCCGTCTGGGGAGTGCTTATCGGCGGCGGCGTCCTCTTTGCCATCGCCTATGGTTACCAGTTGATCACGAAGCGTGAAGGCATGGGAGGTGGTGATATCAAGCTCCTTGCCATGATCGGCTCTTTCAGCGGCCTCAAGGGAGTTCTCTTTTCCCTGATCGGCGGTTCTATCGTGGGTACTCTTGTCGGCATTCCGCTCATGTTCATGAAAGGCAGGGAAGAGGGTACCAAATATGCGATTCCCTTCGGGCCCTTCCTGTCGTTATGCGCGGTGCTGTATCTTTTTATGGGCCCCGGGGTAATTCACGCGGTCAATGAGTTTTTGCTGAATCGATAGGAGAGAGGGGATAGATGAAAAAGACCTGTTTTGTCCTTGTTTGTCTGATGTTTCTGGGGACGG
>JAQVWF010000008.1 GCA_028698615.1 Syntrophorhabdaceae bacterium | reverse complement strand
TAGACATGCGGGATACATCGAGCGACGCAAAAAAGAAAAAGATAGCGCGGCGTCTGAAAGTGGTGGATGCTTTTAAGGTCTCGGGTGTGAGACCGGAATGGATGATACTCGATATCGTCCCCGTACTGCCCCCGGAACTCAGGCCCCTCGTGCCCCTCGATGGCGGGCGTTTCGCCACGAGCGATCTCAACGATTTGTACAGGCGCGTGATCAACAGGAACAACCGCCTCAAAAGGCTCATGGAACTCAATGCTCCGGAGATCATTATAAGGAACGAGAAACGGATGCTCCAGGAAGCGGTGGACGCCCTCTTCGACAACTCGAAACGGGGCAGGGTCGTCACCGGCGCAAGCAAGCGCCCCCTGAAATCATTGAGCGACATGCTCCGCGGCAAACAGGGAAGGTTCCGTCAGAACCTTCTTGGCAAGCGTGTCGACTACTCGGGCCGTTCCGTCATCGTCGTCGGTCCCGAACTGAGACTCCACCAGTGCGGACTCCCGAAATATATGGCGTTGGAGCTTTTCAAACCCTTCGTTTATAACCGCCTTATCGGGAAAGGCTACGCAACGACGATCAAGAACGCAAAGAAGATCGTCGAAAAGGAAAGACCCGAGGTCTGGGACGTTCTGGAAGAGGTGATCACGGAACATCCCGTTCTCCTCAACAGGGCCCCCACGCTCCATCGTCTCGGTATACAGGCCTTCGAACCGCAGCTCATCGACGGCAAGGCCATTCAGCTCCATCCCCTCGTCTGCCCGGCCTACAACGCCGATTTCGACGGGGACCAGATGGCTGTCCATGTGCCGCTTTCCACGGAGGCACAGACCGAGGCGAGGGTGCTCATGATGTCTACAAACAACATCCTTTCCCCGGCGAACGGCAAGCCTATCATCGTGCCCACGCAGGACATCGTCCTCGGCCTCTACTATCTGACGATCGACCGCAAGTGTCGCAGGGGCGAGGGGAAGATCTTCGCCGATTCGGAAGAGGTCCGCGTTGCCTATGATTCCGGAGAGATCGATCTCCACGCAAAGGTTACGGTGCGTCTCGGTGATGAAAGGGTGGATACCACACCAGGAAGGATAATTCTCCGGGATGTCGTGCAGGATGCCCTCATGGAGCTGGAGCAGCCGAAGAGGGACAAGGTCCTCAAGGACATGTTTTCGAGCATCAATACGATAATGGACAAGAAGACCATTGCGGCACTTGTCGACAAATGTTACCGTGACGCCGGAGAGAAATGCACGGTTATTCTCTCCGACAGATTGAAGGACCTTGGTTATTTCTATGCTACGCTGGGCGGCATATCGATCTCCATCGATGATATGAAGATTCCCAAGAAGAAGAAAGGGCTTATCGACAAAGCGGAAGATTCGGTTCTGACTGTTCAGAACCAGTACCAGGAAGGTCTCATAACGGACGGTGAACGGTACAACCAGGTGATTGATATCTGGGCAAACGTTACGGAAGATATAGCAAAGGCTTTGATGGATGAGCTGGGTTCCGATGTCGTGCTCGACATGACAGGGAAACCCGTCATTGGGCCGAACGGCAAGCCGGAGCACCAGAACAGTCTCAACCCCATCTTCATGATGGCTCATTCCGGTGCAAGAGGCAACGCACAGCAGATAAGACAGCTTGCCGGGATGAGGGGGCTCATGGCGAAGCCTTCCGGTGAGATCATTGAAACGCCCATCACCAGCAACTTCCGTGAGGGACTCGACGTCCTTCAGTACTTTATTTCCACCCACGGCGCGCGAAAGGGTCTTGCCGATACGGCCTTGAAGACGGCCAATTCCGGTTACCTTACGAGAAGGCTTGTCGACGTCGCCCAGGATGTGGTTGTGTCCGAGCACGACTGCGGGACCTTCGACTACATCGAGATTGGGTCCCTTATCGAGGGAGGCGAGGTCATCGAGCGCCTCGACGCACGTATCCTCGGCAGGGTTTCTTTTGAAGACATGAAAGATCCCGACGGGGCTGTTATCGTTCGCAAGAACGAAGAGATAACCGAGCACCATCTCAAGCTTATTGAGGAAGGTGGATTCGAAAAAGTGAAGATACGTTCCGTGCTTACCTGCCGGTCGAGAAGGGGTGTCTGTGTGCTCTGCTACGGTCGTGACCTGGCTCGCGGGCGCCTGGTGAGCATCGGTGAGGCCGTGGGCATCATCGCGGCGCAGTCGATAGGCGAGCCGGGTACCCAGCTTACCATGCGGACGTTCCATATCGGCGGTGCCGCATCGAGACGGGTCGAGCAGTCAACTCTCGAGACAAGAAACGACGGTATCGTCAAATTCATAAATGTGAGGGCTATTCTGAACCGCGAAGGCGTACCTGTGGTAATGAACCGCAATGGCGAGATTGCCATCCTGGACGATGCGGGAAGGGAAAGAGAGCGCTACTCCATAATCTACGGAGCAAAGCTAAGGATCAGTGACGGACAGGCCGTGGTAGAAGGTGAAACCCTGGCTGAATGGGATCCTTACACCATTCCCATACTTTCCGAAGAGACGGGCAGGATCAAATATGGCGACATATTTGAGGGCGACACCATGCAGGAGAGCAAGGACGAGGTGACGGGCCTTTCCTACAAGGTCATCATCGAGCCCAAGAACCCCGAGCTTCGTCCCAGGATCTCTATCAAGGATGAGAAGGGCAGGACAAAGATGATCCCCGGATCGACCAGCCCCGCCCGCTACATACTCCCCATAGGCGCACACATCGTTGTCAATGAAGGCGACGAGATCTTTGCCGGCGACGTTATCTCGAAGATGCCGCGGGAAACTACAAAAACGAAGGACATCACCGGTGGTCTGCCACGCGTCGCCGAGCTTTTCGAGGCCCGCAAGCCCAAAGAGAACGCAATCGTTACCGAGATCAACGGTGTTGTCACATTCGGGAAGATGGCCAAGGGCAAGAGAGAGATCGTCGTGACGCCCGAGTCGGTGCACGGTGAACCTCGAAAATATACGATACCCCGCGGCAAGCACGTCATCGTCCACGAGGGCGACTACGTGAAAGCGGGCGAAGCCCTTATGGATGGCCCTGTCAATCCTCACGATGTGTTGAGGATACTCGGCCTCAAGGACCTTGCGCGATATCTCGTCGATGAGATCCAGGAGGTCTATCAGCTTCAGGGCGTCAAGATAAACGACAAGCACATCGAGACGATCGTGCGGCAGATGCTCAAGAGGGTAAAAATACGGGATATAGGCGATACGAATTTTATAATCGACGATTACGTGGAGTGGTGGGTCTTTGATGAGGAGAACAGGCGCGTCCTGGCAGAAGGCGGAAAACCCGCACAGGCTGAACCGCTCTTCCTCGGCATCACCAAGGCATCACTTATAACGGATAGTTTTATCTCCGCGGCAAGCTTCCAGGACACCACGAAGGTGTTGACGCAGGCGTCGATCGAGGGCAGAGTCGACTACCTGAGAGGCTTGAAAGAGAATGTTATCATGGGAAGGATCATCCCGGCTGGAACGGGTTATCCGAAATACCGGAATTACGATATGAACGTTCTGGATAAGCCGGAAGAACTTCCTGTTGAGGAAGTCCTTCCGGAGATTGTGAATTAGGGGTTGCGAAGCTTCCTTTCCGCTATTACAGCTTCTTCGCTTTTCGGATAAAGCTCTATCACTCTTTTCAAGAGAGTGGTAGAGCTTTTTTTATCGTTTGTCAGCCGGAAGGCCTCCGCCTGTGACAGAAGGGCCCTTGGCGCTTTTTCGCTCTTGGGATGCTTGTCGATGACCTCCTGGAAATAGAGTATCGCCTTGTCGTAGTTCTTCAGGTTCATGTAGCATTCGCCGATCCAGTAGAAGGCATTGGAAGCGAGGGGCGTGCCGCTGTACATTTCAGTGAAGGCCATAAATTTGACCACGGCATTGTCGTACTGCCCGCGCTGAAAGGTTTCAAATGCTTCCTTGTAGGCCTCCTCGTACCGCGCATCCGTCCTGGGGGTGGGGGTCTTTGCGGGCTGCTTCGGATCTTGTGTGGATATCGGGGGGAGTTGTTCGGGGCTGCGTCTCGCAGCCGTCATGCCCTTTGTTTCCGCCCAGTAGGTCTTTATCTGGTAGTCAAGCTCGTCGAGCTTACCCATGATAGTGCGTATCTTATCATCACGGCTGTCCACTGAGGAGTACATGTTGACGACCTGTTTGCCCAGGTTCTGCTGTTCTTTTTCGATCCTGGAAAGCCGCGCCTCCGTGTCCTGTCTGAACTGATAAAAATCTCCCTGCAGGTTGCTCATGCTTCCCTGCAGTTTGCCGGCTTCTTCCGTCGTTACGCACCCTCCCAGACAGAAAACAAAGAGGATCGGCAATAGCGCCAGGAGACCTTTGGGAAAGGCCGAAAAGGAGAAAGGTGCCTTGCCGCCAATAAAGAATCTGTGATCCATTGCTCACCCCTTCTGGTCAATTTTAAAATGGGCCCGCCTGTTCTTCGACCAGGCTTCCTCGGTCCTGCCTGATTCAACGGGGATCTCTTTCCCGTAGGAGATGGTCCGGATCCGGCCGCCATCTATGCCGAGCTTAAGAAGATAGTCTTTCACGGCCTCCGCCCTTTTCTGCCCCAGGGCAAGATTATACTCAACGGTGCCCCTTTCGTCACAATGGCCTTCAACAACGAGCCTCACGCTCCGGTCCTGTTTCATGAAGGAGCCTACCCCTTCTATCTTGGGTAATTCCGAACTGTTGACGGCGTAGCTGTCGAAATCGAAGAGGACATCCTTTAGTATCCCGGCGAGACGTTCCTGTTCTCTCAGGAGCCGGTCACGCTCAGCCTTTGCCAGTTCTTCTTCGCTGATACCTGTCCTGTCCTTATCCGATAATGACCTGTCCCCTGTTGTGGCTGTGGCGGGGGGCGTGGTCTGAACTGCCTTCGGCGCGCACCCCACGGCGACGAAGATCAAAGCCACCAGTAGAACTGCAATCTTTTTCATAAATCCTCCCCGTTTTGTATTTCACTTCCTTTTATCTCTTATCGCCCCGCTATGGTGCAAATTTCGGCTGTTCTTCGGCGAAATCGGTGAAGCGCAGAGTTCTCTTGTTGTCGCCGTTGAAGAGCATGACATTGACCTTATTTACGCCTCCTTTTAAAGAAGTGTAGATGATATAGCGGCCGCAGGGTGAGAACTGCGGCGAATCATTCACAGTGCCATCATTGGTGAGTACCCTCTGGTTCGAGCCGTCGGGATTCATTGTACACACTTCGAAGCCACCCGATACCTTTGCGACGAATGCGACGAGATCACCCTTCGGCGAGAAGGAGGGGGCACTGTTGTAATTGCCGTAATAAGTAAGCCTTTTGGCCTCTCCCGCCGGGAGCGCCTTTGAGAATATCTGGGGTGTTCCGAACATGTCGGATACGAAGATGAGCCTCGAGCCGTCGGGTGAGACGGTCGGGGAGGTAAGGATGCCATCGCGCTGGAGAAGGACCTTCTTACTGCGGGTCCCCACGTCGTAGGTATAGATGGTCGAGGTCCTGCCCGACGTGTGGGAATAAACGAGCGTTGAGTTATTGAGCCAGGCCGTGCCGATCTTCATGCCTTCCGAACGGTCGACGAATATCTGGTTCTTTTTGTCGAAATCGGAGATGTAGAGATTAGGCCTGCCCTCACGGTACGATGTGTAGGCGAGATATTTTCCGTTAGGGGACAGGGACGGCGAAAGCGTGATACTTCTGTAATTGGTGAGACGCGTCACGTTCTGCCCGTCGAAATCGGATAGATAGACCTCTTTCAGGTTTCTGCGGCCTGCGGTAAAGAGGATACGGGAGCTCATGATGCCCTTTTCTCCGGTGACGGCAAATATGATGTCGTCCGCAAGCCGGTGGGTCACGCGCCTCCATTCGCTCTCCTTTGCCCGGTAGCGTTTCGCCAGCATCATCGAGCCATCCAGGGTGTCATAGACAAAGGCCTCGAGGGTCAGGTCTCCGTCCTTGACCTGGAGCCGTGCCTTGCAGACAAGATCGATCCCGATGGAACGCCAGGAAGCGAACTTGACCTCCTGCTTTTCCACGCCCTCGTCCAAAAGTTCCTTGTCGATGAGCGTGGCCGGCGCCGTGATGAAGAACCCGGAAAGGTCGAGGTCCCTGTTCAGGAGCCCGCTCATCTCCGAAGAAGGTCCGGCCGCCTTCTCTCCTTTGAAATACGGTACGCCGATGGTGATCTTTTTAAAGGTTGTGCCGTAGACATCCAGGTAAACCTTTGCCTGCGAAGCAGGTGCTATGAGCAGCATGACTGCAAAAGCAGACATGACGGCCATGATACTATACTTTTTCATTTTTTCTCCATCTGTCAATTATTTCCATAAGAACCTTCACCTGGGGAAGGATCGTCTTTCCTTTTCGGGTGATCGTAAAGAAGGATCTCCTGATTTCAGGCAGACCTTGAACGGTGATCTCTTTGAGGGCTCCCGTCGCCATTTCACCGGCCACGGCAATTCTCGAGACGTAGGCCATTCCCATGCCGTTCATAACAGCATGCTTGATGGCCTCGTTGTCGGAGAGTTCGGCGATGATGCTGAGACCTCTCTTGCGGAAATCCCTGATTTTCGCCAGCGATGTTTCCAGGGTGTTGCGCGTGCCCGAGCCCCGTTCTCTCGAGATGATCGGGCACTCCGCAAGCTGTGCAACCGTCAGGGTGTCGGGAAAGTCAGGCGGAGCGATGAAGATTATGGTATCGTCGACGAGCTTCCTGAATTCGATCTTGGCTGTTTCGCTCTTTGCGCCGACCATTCCGATGTCAAGCAGGCCGTTCTCCATCTTTTCGATAATGTCCTTTGTATCCGATACGACAAGCTCTAAATTGATGCCGGCATAGCGTTTCTTGAAGGCGCTCAGAAGCCGGGGCATGATATAGATACCGGGGATGGTGCTTGCCCCGAGGGTCATTTTTCCCTTCTTGAGACCCCTGAAGGAAGCTATGGCCTCGATGGTGTCCCTTTTCAGGCTGACCATGTCGAGGGCATATTGAAGGAGGATCTCACCGGCCTTTGTCAGTGTCACCGTGCGCTTTGTCCGGTCTATGAGTCTCACCTCGAAAAAACGCTCGAGGTCGACGATCTGTTTGCTCACCGTGGGCTGGGTTATGCAGAGTTCATCCGCTGCCCTGGTAAAACTCCTGAGTTCGGCGATCTTGAGGAAAGTCTCGATATGCCTTAATTCCATTCATAAAACCTTAAGACAGATACACCGGCAAATGCAATAAAAATGTTCCCCTTGCCGCTCAAAGCATTGACCCGGTGAAGGAAGGTTTCTCGAGATGGAAATCCCATATTGTTTTAGGTGTCATGGCCCCGATGCAATGTTCCCGGGTATTCCAAAAAAAAGACATGATAGTCATTCTGCGTATGAATCAATATAGGAGGAACAGGAACCGTTTGCAACGAAATTCTGTGAATTCAGGGAATAGGACACAGGCAACGGCATTTACAAAAACGTTGACAAGCGCATCCCTGTGTTGCTAATCTTAATCGCTTTCCAATTTAATGAGGTGGTTGGTTTTCCATGAAAGGTACGATCAGTATTGATCAGGAACGTTGTAAGGGTTGCGCGCTTTGTATCGAATTTTGTCCCGGGAAGGTCATCAAGCTTTCCGACAGGCTCAATGCCAAAGGCTATTTCGTTGCCGCCTTGGATGACGGAAAGGAATGTACCGGGTGCGCCACCTGTGCTGTCATGTGTCCTGAAGTTGCCATAGAGGTGATGAAGAGTTGAAAAAGCTCATGAGCGGCAACGCCGCCCTCGGAGAGGCGGCGATCCTATCCGGCTGCACTTGCTACTTCGGGTACCCCATCACGCCCCAGAACGAATTGACGGAATACATGGCGAAAAGAATGGGGGAACTGGGAAGGGTTTTCATTCAATCCGAAAGCGAGATAGCAGCCATCAATATGGTTCTTGGCGCGTCCGTTGCCGGTGCGCGCGCGATGACATCTTCGAGCAGCCCCGGGATGAGTCTCAAGCAGGAAGGCATATCCTATCTTGCCGCCGATGAACTACCCGCCGTTGTTGTCAACATGGTGCGCGGCGGACCGGGCATGGGCAACATTTCCCCGGCGCAGTCGGACTACCTGCAGGCCACACGTGGGGGAGGCCACGGCGATTACAAGACCATCGTCCTCGCCCCCGGTTCCGTGCAGGAACTCACCGAGGTGGTTCCGCTGGCCTTCGACCTTGCCGACCGGTATCGGAATCCGGTCGTCATCCTGGGCGACGGCATGCTCGGCCAGATGATGGAGCCCGTCAGTTTCGACAACATCGAGCCTCCGAAGGAATACCCGAAGGACTACATATTGACGGGTGCGAAGGGAAGGCCTTCGCGCATGGTCAGGTCCCTTCTCTTCGACACGAAGGAAGAGGAAGAGCACAACTGGAAGCTCGTCAGGAAGTACCAGCGGATGGAACAGAACGAGGTCCGCTACGAGAGATTCATGACGGACGACGCCGATATGGTCGTCATTGCCTATGGTATCGGGGCCCGCATCGTGAAGGGTGCCATAAGGAGACTGCGCCAGGAGAACATGAAGGTCGGCATGATACGGCCCATCACCGCATGGCCGTTCCCCTCCGCGGTTCTTCAGGAATTGGCGACAACTGTCCGCGACTTTTTTGTTTTTGAGATGAGCGCGGGCCAGATGATCGAGGATGTAAAGCTGGCGCTGGCAGGAAAGGGACGCATCCACTTCTATGGCAGACCGGGAGGTGTTATCCCCACACCCGTCGAACTCTACCGGATAATAGGGCGCCACTATTATATGGCTGCGAGAAGGAAGTAGCGATGAAAAAGGGATACACGAGACCTAAAACGTTGAAGGAAGCTCACTTCCACTACTGCCCGGGCTGCGGGCACGGCATCATCAATCGGCTTCTCATGGAGATTGTTGATGAAATGGGCCTTCGCGATAAGGCGATATGTGTTGCACCGGCGGGTTGCGGCATGCTTTTGTACAATTACTTCGATATAGATACGCTGGAATCGGCCCATGGCCGTGGAGCAGCGGTGGCCACAGGTATCAAAAGAGTGCTGCCTGACAATCTCGTTTTCTCCTATCAGGGGGATGGCGACCTTGCCGCCATCGGTACGGCGGAAGGATTTCACGCTGCAAACCGTGGCGAGCCGATCTCGGTCATATTTGTGAATAATGGTGTTTACGGGATGACGGGCGGACAGATGGCCCCGACAACCTTGACGAACCAGGTAACCACGACGACTCCCCAGGGACGGGACCCTATCCTCGCAGGCCACCCGGTGAGGATATGCGAGGTCTTTTCCAATCTCGACGGGACAGCGTACCTGGAACGCGTCACGGTCAACAAGCCCGCCGCCGTCATCAAGGCAAAGAAGGCCATCAAGAAAGCCTTTCAATACCAGCTTGACGGGAAGGGTTTTTCCCTGGTGGAAATTCTCTCGCCATGCCCTACCAACTGGAAAATGAATCCCGTCGAGGCATGCCAATGGATAGATGAAGTGATGACGAAACAGTTTCCCCTGGGCGTGGTAAAAGAGGTCTCATGACGACAAAGACGATATTTTCAGGTTTTGGCGGGCAGGGCGTTCTTTCCATGGGGTTTACCCTCGCGAACGCGGCGATGCTTGAAGGCCGATATGTTACCTACCTTCCGTCCTATGGCGTCGAGGTGCGTGGCGGGACGGCGAATTGCACCGTGGTGGTTTCCGACGAAGAGATCGCTTCCCCGGTGGCCTCCGAACCGGAATTTGTCGTTGCCATGAACCAGCCTTCCTTCAACCGGTTCCAGAACATCCTTCAGTCGGGAGGCCTCATGTGCGTCAATACCTCTCTCGTAAATATCACATCAATGAGAAGCGACATAGAGGTTCTCTCCATCCCCACGAGCGAACTGGCGGAAAAACTGGGAACAATAAAAGTCGCCAACATGATCATGCTTGGAGCACTTATTAAGGCGAGCAACATCATATCCTTCGATGTTATGATAAAAAACCTTGCCGAGCTTCTAGGCGAAGGGAAGTCAAAGCTCATCAAGCTGAACAAGGAAGCCCTCGAAACGGGCTTTAATTACGTCAAGGAGTAGCTAATGGTCATCACGCAGTTGTCCATCAGTCTTGAGAATACACCCGGCGCCCTCTCCCATGTGAGCGAACTGCTCGGGCGCGAAGGGGTGAACATCCGCGCCATTTCCGTCGCCGATACGTCGGACATCAGCACCGTCCGTTTTGTCGTCGATGACCCCGAAAAAGCGAGGAACATTCTCAAGGGCAACGGCTTCAATCCCCGCGAGACAGGTGTCATTGCCGTCGAGACCCCGGATCATCCGGGAGGTCTCCTTGCCGTCCTCAAGCCGCTGAGGGCTGCCGGTATCAACGTTCATTACCTCTATCCCCACCTGGGCAGAGTATCGGGCAACGCCATTGTCATCCTCGGTGTTGACAGGACCGAGGAGGCCCAAAAGGTGCTGGCACAGAACTGGGTGAAGACACTGGGCAAAGAAGTTTACAGCATCTGATATCGGTTGTATCCACACAGATAGCTTCGTTGCCTTCCTCGAAGAGATTTTCTCACTCATCCGTCAGGTCTTCAGATGATGCCCTTTTTATTGTTCCCTCAAGAGCATAAGACGCGTTGTGGTGCGCAGTTCATCGGCGGTCATGATATTCTCAGGCAGGCAATGGAGCACCTTTGCCCGGGAGGACGGTCGGTGGAAATCGGAGAATTGACCGAAAGGTGGGGCACAGTGCGGGCGAAAGGCGAACCAATCGTTACCCGGCGGTGATGTAGCCTTGTTTATACTGCGAGGCGAGGCAGTACTCAAGATACTGCCTGACGACATCCTTCGGGCCGAAGGCACCGGAGTGGCCGTCGCAGAGCACATCAGCTTGCAGGGCGAAGAGCTTCTTTATGGACTCAAGCCATGCCGGCGGATCGCAGTCGAATTCTGTGAGCAGGGGTGCACCGATGTCCTGGGCAAAGAGGATCCGTTCACCCTCCACATCCATGAAGAGAGAGATCGAACCGGGCGTGTGGCCGGGCGTGTGGATCCAGTTGAGGTCGACAGGGCCGAAGCGAAGCGTCCCTGTCTCGCCAGCAAGCTTTCTGTCAACGGCAAGGGGTTTGAAATCGACATCGAAGCAGAAGGAGGCGGTGAGTCGTATATCCCCGCGTTCGACAATGTCCGCGTCTTCTTCATGTATGACGAGTTTCGTACCGAAGCGAGAGCGCAAAAGCGGCGCGGCACCGATGTGATCGGCATGGCAGTGGGTCATGACGAGAGTCTTGATATCATCGGGATCGAAGCCAGCCTTTCGAATGATATCGACCATGCGCTCAAAACCGTGCCCCGAGCCGCAGTCTATGAGCACCGGTTCGCCGCAATCAAGAAGATAAACGGCACTATCCCGCGGATTGGTCATATCCGCCCCGGCCACGCGCCACAGAATTTCATTGATTCGTTGAGGTCCCATAATTCCTAATAACCAATGATCAAAAGAATAAGGTAATAAACAATGACCAAATTACAATAACCAAAGAAGAGGATAATAATCAATAACCAAATCCCAATGATCAAACGCAAAAGTGTAAAGACGGCCGATGCGGGATTGTTTGGGATAATGCCGGCAATGGCTCAGAAATATTTCTTGACAACGCACCCACGGTTAATGATATAAACTTGCTATGGTCGGACCAATAGGTCAATAGACCAATAAGAGAGCCTGGATGCTAATGCAAAAGACGAAGAACAGCGATGAAATATTCCCGGGCCCTTTACGTTTGGGATCGTCCGGTCAGGTTGTGCTCGAGAAAAGTTCATGCGTCTTAACCCTGAGAACGGCTCCTCGGTCAGGTTTTGCCTCCCGCCGGCCCTTACTTCATCCCAGACACAGGAAAACTTGCAGGGAGCCGTTCATTTTGTGGGCGGCAGGACAGATGGTCCTGCTCTTGCGGTCCGGCAGCCAGAGAGTGAACTGGACTGTATATGGAACGAATGAGAAGCAAATACAAAATAGAAAGGGGAACATGAGATGAGAGAAAAACATGGTTTGTTCTGCACCGGGTTTGTGTTGTTGGTTCTGTTTACCTTTTTGTTTGGCGGCATGGCATACGGGCAGGCGAAGAAGTACGAGGTTGAGATCTCGGGTCTTTGGACGGGCACCAACCCTTACACCATTGCGGTGTACTGGGCGGAGCTCATCAACAAGAACAGCAAGATCGTCAAGGCGATCGCGCGTGAGGGACGGGGCCCTGCGGTGGACATGAAAACACTTATCATGAAACCGGAGAAGAGAAAGAGCCTTGTCTTCTTCCAGGTTGAAGACGAGGTGTGGGCCGCCAAACGGCAGATCGGAGATTGGAAGAATTTTGCCGGTAAATACGATCTGAACAATTTCCGCCATATCGCTTTCGGCGGTTTCACGGTGGACGTTCTCCTCACGACGAACTCCAAGATCAGGACGCTGGCGGAGATGAATGGAAAGAGCACCGTGATCTCCAACGTCTCAAAGGCTTCGTCGAAGGCGGTTGCATTCGAGGAGATATTCAAGGTCGCCGGTGTCAAACCAAAATATCAGTTTCTCGGGATGAATGCCATGACGGATGCGGCCAGGGACGGGACAGTGGACGTGATCCATGGCGGCATCAACCCCGTGGGTTCAGGCAAATGGGAGCCTTCACCCTATCTCAACGAGCTTTTCGCAATGAAGGAGGTCTACGCAATTTCCATCGATAAGTCGGTGCTGACAAAGATGAAACAGGCTACGGGTCATCCGGGAACGATTGTAACGATTCCCGCGGGCAACATCGGCAAGAGCCAGAAGGAACCCACAACGGCCCTGGGGAAATGCATGAACTGGGGCGTAGATGTGTCCATGCCTGACGAGGTAGTGACGGAGATCCTGAGGATCTACGTGGAGAACGTCGACAAGTTCCAGCAGTTGAGCCCCGCAGCACGGGTCATCACGAAAAAGACCGCTGCGGCAGTTGAGGTGCCTGAAGCCAGAATGCATCCTGCAGCCGTGAAGTTTTACAAGGCGAACAAGATACAGATGGGGAGCCTCAAGGACGCGGGCGTGATCAAGTAGGATCGATGCTCCGTGTTTTTCACAGCACTTTGGCAGGGAGGCGGCAATGAAGGACGGCATGAACGGCGTAATCAAGGTTGCAGTCATAATCGTGGCATTACTGATGGTCATCTACCAGATGGTTTCTTCTCAGGTTCTCCTGCTCTCATCTGTACCCTACCTGAACCTGCACCTGTTGTTCAGCCTTGTCGTCGTATTCCTTGGGGCAGCGAGGGACACAAAATCGTCGCCGCTGAGATTATGGCTGGTGTTCGTCATGGCCGCCTCCATCCTTGCATTGGGTTATATCCAGCTGAACTGGGAGGACATTCAGCAGCGCGCCTATTTCAACTCTCCCCTTGACCTCGCGGCGGGCATCGTGGCCATACTGCTTGTCCTTGAGGCGACCAGGCTGGCGACAGGCTGGTTCCTCTCCGTCATGGCCATCGGTGCCGTCATATACGGGTTCTTCGGCGCCCAGCTGCCGGCACCGTTCACGATCCAATCCATGGGTTTCGAACAGACCATGACGAACCTTTCCGTCGGTTTGGACAACGGTATCTATGCGTTTCTTCCCATATCGGCGAATTACCTCTTCCTTTTCATCCTTTTCGGAGGCGTACTGTCCGGCACCGGCGCCGACAAGTTCTTTCTCACACTTGGCAAGATAGTGATGAGCAAGGTACGGGGCGGTGCGGCCATGATGGCTGTTGTCGCAAGTTGCGGCATTGGCATGATCACGGGCAGCGCGGCTGCCAATGCGGCGGTTACCGGGACGATGACCATTCCACTCATGAAGCGGTTTGGCTTTAAACCGGAGGAGGCGGGAGGCATCGAGGCCGCGGCGTCCAACGGGGGACAGATCATGCCTCCCATTATGGGAATGAGCGCCTTCGCAATGGCGGGTATGACCGGAATTCCCTATATTACGATCGCGAAAATGGCGGTATTCCCCGCGATCCTTTATTTTGGCATTGTCGGCCTGTATGTTTACCTCGTTGCCGGAAAACACAGGCTGCCCATGGCCGCCAGGGAACCCGTCGATGGAAAGGAACTCGCCATATCATCCATCAATTTCGTTGTGCCCATCCTTCTCATAGTGGTGATGATGGCCCGCGGGTTCTCGGTGAATTATATAGGCTTCTGGGCCATAGTCACCACCGTGGGTATAGCGCTGATACGTAAAAAGACACGACCTTCATTGAAGCAATTTGTGAACGGTTTCGTGTCGGGAACCATACAGGCGGCCGGCATTGGGGTCACCACGGCAGCGGTGGGTATTATCCTCGCCACGCTGACCATGAGCGGCTTGAGCGTAAAGCTTGTCCTCGGGATCGAGGCGTGGAGCATGGGAAGTTTGCTGCTGGCATTGATCCTGATACAGATCGTGACGGTGGCGATGGGGTGTGCCGGGGCCTCGCTGACGGCATACATGATCGTTACGATCTTCGCGGTGCCCGCGCTCCAGAAGATGGGTGTGCCCTTTGACGTAGGGCATTTCTTTGCAATGTTCATAAGCGTCTTTGCTTTCCTGACCCCTCCCGTTGCACTTGTATCGCTTATCACGGCCAAGATAGCGGAGGCGCCGTACATGAAGACGGCAAAGGAATCCTGCAAAGCTGCCCTGGCTGGATTCTGTGTCCCGTACATCTTCGTATTCTGTCCCGTACTTCTCCTGAAGCCGCTGGAACTGGGATTTGCCGTTGTGGCCATTATGGGCTCGCTGATCTGCCTTGTCAGTCTCCAGATATCCTTGGTGGGGTTCCTCTTTTCGGACCTCAATCTGAAGGAGCGGGGACTGTTCTTCGGGGCGGGCGTGATCAGTTTTGCCGGGCTGGTTCAGCGCAGTGTAACCCTGGCCGCGATTGGCGCGGCTGTGTTTGTCGCGGTATGGTTGTGGCACAGGATGAGGGCTCGCACGAGCAGGGTTGAGACTGTCGCGGCGTAGGCCGAGGCGGCTATTCTGGCGGGAGGCTCAGTTTCACGGGAGTGGGAGGGTGCGATGCCGTGAAGTGTTGCATAATTGTGGAGACTCCCTGATAAAGGTGATATAATTGGTTCAAAAAAAGGATGCAGGACGTAGGGTGAAAGAAGACATTACCAAGCTGCTGAGTCCTCCGAGAAAGGCGAAGCTGCACGAGTCGATCGTGTCGCAATTGAAAGGTCTCATAAATTCCAGGAAACTTGCGGTCGATGATAAACTGCCTCCGGAGAGGGAACTGGCGGGTCTTTTTTCCGTAAGCAGGGTGGTGGTCAGAGAATCCATCCAGGCCCTTGAACAGGCCGGACTTATCGAGATCAGGACGGGGCCGGCGGGGGGTGCATTTGTGGTCCGCAACCTGCACAAACCCCTTTTCGACACAGCTTCGGATATGTTTCACGGCGGAGAGCTCAGTCTCCACTTTTTCTACGAGGCCCGAAGAGCCATAGAATGTGCCATAATAAGGCTGGCCCTGGAGAAGGCAAAACCGAAGGATTTGAAAAGACTCAGGGAGCTTAACAAAAGGCTGCTTGCCGAGATTGAGGACAGGGGAAGGCTCCGTGCGAATAACAGCGCCTTTCATCTGGCCATAGCACAGATCGCCGGCAATCCGCTTTTGAGCGTGATGCTGCAATCGATCCTCGAGCTTCTCGATGTGGTGTATCCCAGATCGATACAATCCGAAGAATATGTGAAGAACACATACTCGCGTCATGATGCCATCATCGAGGCGCTGGAAAAGAAGGACCGCGTCCGTTGTGACGAACTGATGGCAATAGACACGGAACATACAACGAAGCTTACCACATGATATAGCGCTTCCGCGCTGCCGCAGGGCAGTGTGAGAAAATGCTTTTTCCGGCACAAATTCCTTGACAAATAATTTGGATATGGTCCATACTTACGTATGGTCTATTGGTTAGTCCATACTAAGATAAGACAGTAGAATTGTGACGGGGCCTTGCCGCCCTTATCGCGGTTTCTTGCACCCTGTGCCCCGGGTGACAATAGCGGGTTTATCAAGTTCTTGAAGGAGGCATTATGAACTGGGAAGATGCGGTGACTCAAACAGGCCAGATGATCGAATGGCCCTATCCTGTCAGGTATGACAAGCAGAACGATATCGATGTGGACGTGGTGGTTCTCGGCGGCGGTCCCGGCGGGTGCATGGCGGCAATAAGCGCCGCGAAGAAAGGATTGAAGGTCGCACTTCTCGACAAGGCATATCCCAAAAGATCCGGCGGCGGTTCCGGTTTTGACCACTGGCTCAACACTCCCAACCCGGCATCAAAGGTCACGCCTGAGGACTGTGTTGAATGGGAGAGAGTGACCTTCAAGGGTTACTCGAACTCACTGTCGCGCTATATCGCCGCAAGAGAGGCATATGATACCCTTCTTGAGATAGAGAAGATGGGCGCCAAGGTAAGGGACCTGGACGATAAGTTCAAAGGTGCGCCTTTCAGGGACGAGAAGACGAAATTCGTTTACTGCTACGACTACGAGAACCGGTTCCAATTCCGCGTCTGGGGTGCAACCTTCAAACCGGCGATCTTCAATGAGTGTCTGCAGCTCGGCGTTCAGGTCTTCGACAGGGTCATAGCCACCAGTCTCCTTACGGAAGGAGGAAAGCAAGGCGCGAGGGTTGTCGGGGCCACCGGGTTTCATATGCGAACGGGCGAATTCTATGTGTTCAGGGCAAAAGCCACGATAAACGCCATGAACTGTCACCAGGGCAGCTGGCGATTCTCGACGGAATCCATCGGCATCGACACCTTCAAACCAAATATCACAGGCGACGGGCCGGCCATCATGTGGAGGGCAGGTGTCGAACTTGCACAGATGGAGAGAAGCAGGGCAGCCATGCCGCCGGGATATGAATATCCGTCTTACGGTACGGGCAACTGGTGGAACACCTGGCACCCGGCAACCATTGTTGACGCCAACGGCAAGGAGGTTCCCTATCTTGATGCCAACGGCAATGTGGTGCCAGTGGAAGAGCGGTGCCGGCCGAGACCGGGACAGAAGTTCATAGCCGAACGCTCCCGTGATCCCCTCTACAGCAAACCGACCATGCCCGCCGACCTGGAGGATCGCATCAAGAAGGGGGAATTTGTCCTTCCTTTATACGCTGATCTTGCGGGTATGCCCTGGTATGAAAGAGACGCCATCTGGGGTCTCATGGTGGGAAACGAGGGACGCACAAAGATCCCCGTGATCATAAATTACGAAGCGGCAGGGTTCAATTCGCACAGGGACATGCTCCAGAATTATTTCACCTTAAGCGGCGAGCCCTATCCCAGCATGGACAGCACCATGGCGCTCGGGCCTTACCGTATGGAGGCCTTCGGTAATGGCGGTGAGGTTGTGGTTGACTGGGACTTGAGGACAAACCTCGAGGGCCTTTATGCCGTAGGCGACGCCATACTGGCCGGAAATTACTGGTATCACGCCTGCGCCACGGGAAGGTACGCCGGCAGAAAGGCAGCCGAATATGCGATGAAACTCCAGGTTCCCCCGGACATCGACGCAGGCCAGATCGAGCGGGAAAGAGCAAGGGTCTACGCACCGACAAAAAGGAAATCCGGCAAGGACTGGATAGACTGGAAGGAACTGCGTTTCGCCGGCGCCCGGGCCATGCAGAATTACTGCGGTGCCGTCAGGAACGAAGGCATGATGAAGACGGGTTTGAAATGGATCGAAGATATCAAGAACGAGCACTACCCACAGACGTATGCGAGCAATCCCCACATCCTCCTTCGCGTCCTGGAGACCTACAATATCCTTACCGTTGATGAGATCATTTTCCAGGCATGTCTGGCAAGAAAGGCAAGCAGCGAGATCCTCGGTCACTTCCGTCAGGATCATCCCGAGATGGATCCCCCTGAGTGGCACAAATGGGTCACCATCAAACAGGTTGACGGGGCGACGAAGACCGGAGATCTTGCCCTCGATTTTCACGGCAATCTCGCCGAGAACTACGAGGCGCATAATCCGACCTACAGGGGATTCCTGAAAAAGAAAAAAGCGTAAACAGGCAGGAGGCAAGGAACATGAAGGAAGAAAGAACGAAAACCGATGGCGGCGGGGACAGGTGCTACGCTTTCCCCAACAAGCCGACCCCCGGCATGCCCGTGGTGATCGACGAGGCGAGATGCACGGGATGCAACAAGTGTGTCACCATATGTACGACCGACGTGCTTGTGGCGAACCCTGAAAAGGGCAAACCGCCGATCATTATGTATCCTGAAGAATGCTGGTATGCGGCCTGCTGTGTGGGAGAATGTCCCGAGGGATGTCTCACGATGCGGCATCCCCTGATGATGCGGGTGCACTTTAAGAACAAAGAGACGGGGGAGATCAAACGGACATGAGACCAGGGCCTTGTGCAAGGGTCGACCAGGAGACATGGAGGGCAACATGGCAATAACGGTGGAAGAGGCGAAGGAAGTCATTGAGGATGTATTCGACTTTGATCATGTGGGAGAAGCGATGTCCGCTTTGCGCCGTGATCTGGGATCGAATGCGGCAAAGCAGGATCTCGTGAATGAGCTGGCGAAGCATGCCGCACAAGAGGCCGGGGACGATTCCGACGACAGCGCGGCGGTCTTCAAGTCCGTCGCTGAGGCACGGGTAGAGCAGTTCGTCAATGGTGCCCGGTACTCCCAATCGGGTTGCAGTAAGACATGATCATCAAAAGAGACGGTTACCGGAAAGGCCCTCTGCTTTATGCCCGGCCTTTCGGGCGTCCGATCCCATTCGTCGGGCTTTCATAGGGAGTATGTGGTTTACCGACGAGCCAGGGGAAATATGAGAGGGTGGCCATATGACGTGCAAGCTGTTGATTATCGGAGGCGTTGCGGGCGGAGCCACCGCCGCCGCCCGCGCGCGCAGGCTGGACGAGGATGCCGATATCGTCCTCTTTGAGCGGGGAGAGTATATTTCATTTGCAAACTGCGGTCTGCCTTATTATGTCGGGGATGTGATAAAGACGAGGGAGGACCTTCTCGTAACGACCCCGGAGGATTTTAAGGCCAGGTACCGCATTGACGTGAGGATATTTTCCGATGTTGTTTCGATCGACAGGACCGCCAGAGAGGTTACTGTAAATAATGTGGTGACAGGAGAAAGCTACCGGGAAAGGTATGACAAGATCATCCTTTCACCGGGGGCCGAACCGGCAGGTCTCCCCGCGGGGTATGATGGATTTGGAAATGTCTTCGGTCTCCGGAGCATCCCTGATGCTGATCGCATCAAGGCGTATGCGGACAGGACCGGGCCCTGCTTCGCTGTTGTAGCGGGAGGCGGTTTCATCGGTCTTGAAATGGCCGAGAATCTTGCGAAAAAAGGCGTGAAGACGACATTAATTGAGAAGCTGCCGCAGGTAATGAATACCTTTGATCATGAAATGGTATCCGCAGTACAGGGGCATCTTCTGGAAAATGGGGTGAGTTGCCTGTTCGGGCACGGTATTTCGTCTCTGGTGGGACAGGGGATGGTGTCAGCGGTTGTGACGGAAAGCGGTGAGAGCATACCCTGTGATGTTCTCGTCCTTTCGATGGGGGTGCGACCGGACAACAGGCTTGCACGTCAGGCCGGTTTGGCTATAGGAGAATTGGGGGGCATCAAGGTGAATGCCCTGCTGATGACCTCCGACCCTGACATATTTGCAGTGGGAGACGCGGCTGAGGTTACCGATTTTGTTACAGGCCTGCCTACCCTGACGGCACTCGCGGGTCCGGCGAACAAACAGGGAAGACTTGCGGCGGGCAACGCACTGGGACGAAGAACGGTATACACCGGGACGCTGGGAACATCGGTGGTGAAGGTTTTCGACATGACGCTGGCGTCCACAGGGACGAGCGAGAGGGTGCTCAGGAAGAACGGCATACCTCATTTGATCAGTTATACTCATTCGAACTCTCATGCAGGCTACTATCCCGGAGCCGAGATGATGTCGATCAAACTTGTTTTCTCTCCCGGAACCGGTCGCATCCTGGGGAGTCAGATCGTGGGCGGGGCGGGTGTTGATAAACGCATTGACGTGTTGGCCACGGCCATTCGGGGATCGATGACGGTCTTCGACCTGGAAGAGATCGACCTGGCGTACGCACCTCCTTATTCCTCCGCGAAAGATCCGGTCAATGTCGCAGGTTTTGTCGCATCCAACATACTGAAAGGCGATCACGAAATAGTGCACAGCAAGGATCTGAAGGACATCGATGCCGGGCGCGCGGTCTTGGTGGACGTGAGAGATATGGAGGATCTGATGAGGAGTTCTCCGATAGAAGGGGCACTGCATGTTCCCCTAAGGAGACTGAGAAAGAGAACTGAGAAGCTGGACAGGGACAAGATGTATATCACCTACTGTGAAGTTGGAACACGATCGTACGCGGCCCACCGTATTCTGGCGCAAAAAGGTTTCAGATCAAAGAATTTGAGTGGAGGATACAAGACCTACATCGCCACACAGAAACTATCCTGAGCCAATCGCCTGGGTCGATACCTTGACTTTTTGTCGGCACTGGAGCACCATTAGCACATGTTATCCATGAAAAGCACTGTGGCGGGCGCCGCTCGGAATCTTTGCCTGGTGTTGATCTGTGTGATGGTGGTCGCCGTTATTCCCGCACACCCGGAAGACCTGCCCGGTGTGCATGTCATCTTCTTTGACAGGAACAAGGAAGAGCTCTGCCGCTTTGAGGCGGAACTGGCGGTGACCCCTCGGCAGCAGGCTCAGGGATTGATGTTCAGAACATCCATAAGGCGGCGCACTGGTATGCTTTTTATTAACGACCGGGATGACATGCATCATTTTTGGATGAAGAATACGTATATCCCCCTGGACCTGATCTTTATTAACGGGCGGTACCAGGTGGTCCATGTCCACCGGGGCGCCCGGCCCCGCGACGAGACGCAGATCAGCTCCCGCTATCCGGTGCGGTACATTTTCGAGGTCAACGCAGGCGAAGCGAAGGAATGCTCCATCGTTCCGGGGATAACGGCACGATTCGGCAGAATTGGCGCCCCCCGCTGACGCTCACCGTTTGCGGTGTTTTCCACAACGATTGTGGATTTCCTGTTGAAAAATTGTGGAAATGGGTTCCCAAGCTAATGATGGTAAAGGACTTTGCCCTTATTGCCTTGTGTTTGGGCAGGAAGAAAACAGGAGTGATTTCAATACTTATAGAGATAATTCACTTTACCCATGCATTTGTGTCATGAATAGGTTTCGGTAATGTTTGACCAATCATTTTCATGAGTTTCAGATTCGACACGAAGGCGGGAGTGTTCATCCTCTTGATATCATTGAGGGCGGGCGAATTGGAGAATTCGGGGAAAGATACGCGGGTTTCGGGCCCTGCGGCGGTGCGACCTGCAGGACCTGTCGGACAAGTCCTCCATGTTGAGTTGCCGTGACGTTCCGGGCATCCAGCCTCACGGGGGCGAGGACAAAACTATTGACATACGTTGCCTAAGCGAGTAAAATCTTTGTCTTTAAGAAGAAAATGCATCTGGACTTAGGTCAGGAGGTCAAAAATGGCAAGGATCTGTGATATATGCGGAAAGAGAAAACAAAACGGTAACAGCGTCAGCCACGCCAACAATAAGAGCAAGAGGGAATGGCTGCCGAACCTGCAGACCGTCCGCATTGTGAAGGACGGCGAAACCCGCAAGGCAAGACTCTGCACAAAGTGTATCAAGAAAGGCAATTTTCAAAAGGCGGTCTGAGAGAAGAGAGTAACCAATCACCAAATCTCAATAACCAATAGAACAGAGCAGTGACCAATTACCAATGATCAATAACCAAACGAAGAGCGCCGCTTCGTTGATCGCAATTCTTTCGCGTCTGAGAGTTTCCTGTATGTTTTGTCGTTAGCTATTGCCTTTTCTTTGGTTATTGGAATGTGGTGATTGGTTATTTGATTCTAGGTAAGACTTCTCATCCTGTCGACTGACCGCACACCCTTTATCTTCTGGATAGATTTCATAACCTTCTGCAACTGGGACATGTGTTCGATCTCCACCTCGTAGATGCCCGCCGCGGACCTGTCGGGATATGTCATCGCCTGGGCGCTCAGGATGTTGACCTTGTTGGCGGCTATGACGCTTGAGATATCGGAAAGAAGTCCTTTCCGGTCACTCCCCGTTACCTTGAACCTTACGGGGAAGGTGTAGTCCTTGCTGAGCTGCCAGCTGACCTCCACCTTTCGCTGCTCGTCGTATGTGTGGACGTTCGGGCAGTCTCCGACGTGCACCGTGAGGCCGCGCCCCCGGGTTATGAAGCCGATGATGTTGTCGCCCGGGATGGGATTGCAGCATCGTGCAAAGCGTATGACGAGACCATCGATACCCTTGATCTTTATTGCGTTGTCGCGCCCCTTCTTTAACGAACTGATTATTGTCTTGATCTTTCCGACGGGCTTTTCCGTCTCGGGGATGATCTTGCCCACGACCTGCAGCGGGGTGTAGAGTCCGTAACCGACGCCGGCAAAGAGGTCATCGACGGCCTCGAAACTGAACTCTTTGGCGAGCGGCAGGAAGTCACCGTTCTTGAGGAGCCGGGAAAAGCTCATGCTGTGCCTGGACAGCTCCTTGTCGAGAAGACTGCGGCCAAGCTCGATGCTCTTTTCGCGCTGTTCCGTTTTGATCCACTGCCTGATCTTCGTCTTTGCCTTGGAGGTGGAGACGAAGCTCAGCCAGTCCTTGCTCGGCTTGTGCGTGGGGCTCGACATGATCTCCACGGTGTCGCCGCTCTTGAGAGTATATCGAAGGGGTACCAGCTTGCCGTTCACCTTGGCGCCGACGCACCGGTGGCCCAGTTCGGAGTGGATGGCATACGCGAAATCGACGGGTGTAGCCCCCTTGGGAAGCTCCCGCACATCACCGTTGGGCGTGAAGACGTATACCTCATCGGGAAAGAGGTCGATCTTGAAGATCTCCATGAACTCCTTGTTGTCCTTGAGTTCCTGCTGCCATTCGATGATCCGGCGGAGCCAGGCGAAGATCTTGTCTTCCTTGGGGTTGAAGACCTGGCCTTCCTTGTATTTCCAATGGGCGGCGATCCCTTCCTCGGCAAGGCGATGCATCTCCCTCGTCCTTATCTGGATCTCGATCTTTTCGCCGTGGGGGCCTATGATCTTGGTGTGCAGCGACTGGTACATGTTGGCCTTGGGCAGGGCGATATAATCGCTGAACTTGCCCGGTATCGGCTTGTAGGCGGCGTGGATGATGCCGAGCGCCTCGTAGCATTCCTTTATCGTTTCCACGACCACCCTGAAGGCGATGATATCGTAAATGTCGTCGATGTTGAGGCCTTCCACGGACATCTTGCGGTATATGCTATAGAGGTGCTTGGCCCTTCCGAAGATGTCGGCTTGAAGGTGGAACTCGTCGAGCTTTTGCCGCAGAAGCGCGATGACCTCATTGATATAGGCTTCGCGTTCCTTCTTCTTCTGAGCGATATTTTCGGCGATGAGCTTGTACTCCGTCGCCTTGAGGTACTTGAAGGCCGCATCCTCCAACTCGGCCCTGAGCCATTCTATGCCCAGCCTGTGGGCCAGCGGAGCGTATATCTCAAAGGTTTCCCGGGCAATCTCGATCTGTTTTTCCGCGGAGAGGAAATTGAGGGTCTGCATGTTATGGTACCGGTCCGCCAGCTTGACGAGGATCACGCGGATGTCCTTGCTCATGGCGAGGATCATCTTGCGGAAATTCTCAACCCGCGATTCCTCCGACGTCTTGAGGGGGATCTTGCTTATCTTTGTTACGCCGTCGACAAGCTCGGCGATCTCTTTGCCGAAATACTCTTCGATCTCCTTCTTGTCCACATAGGAATCCTCGATGGTATCGTGGAGGAGGCCCGAAACTATGCTCGGGATGTCGAGGTTCATCTTCGTCAGCGTATAAGCTGTCTCGAGAGGATGTATCAGGTAAGGCTCCCCGGACAGGCGCACCTGTCCTTTATGCGCCTTGGCGGAAAATATGTACGCCCTCTGGAGAAGCTCAACATCGGCATCGGGGTTGTATGTCAGAACCTCGTCGACGATGTCGTTAAATCGTATCATATGTGTTCCCGTCTATGGCGCAGGACCAGGGCTGCGAAAAAAACAGGTGCCTTCGTACGGAAAGATGGGCCGGAATGTGTTTGCTTGTCTCCTTGACTATCTGCGAGGGATATCTCTGATCGCATGCTTTTCCTGATCTTTATATTACCGTATGCTGCGCCAAATGACAACCGGTAATAAGGGGTGACATTGCGGGGTACAGAAAGGTGTTCTTCAGGATTAGAGGGTGGCCTGGCTGCCGTTGCCCGCAGTTTCGAGACCGCCTTTCCCAGGTTTGCGGAAGGCCTTTCTTCGGTCGAGGATCTCGGCGAGGAGCGGAATGAGCAGAGAACCGAAGGGCATCACGAATATCACCAGGGCGGGGACGTAGTATGACAGATGCCTGAGGTGGGCCTTCAGGAGCCTTCTTTCCTCCTTCGTCCATTTTGCCTGCGTGTTTCGCGGTTTCATGAGGAGCCGCATGAAACCGGTGATCTTGTCCGCCTCGTGGAGAACCAGTGCCCTGTTGTTGGCAACCAGTCTCGAGAGTTGATGGCGTATTATATTGAATGTTGACCGCGTCATAAAGCGTCTTCTCCACGATTGGAAGCAGGGCGGCTGTCTCTACTTCACTTCATGCCGGCTGCGAGCGAAAAGGCCCGGGCCCATGTTTCACTTTTATTATCGGCGGATTTCCGATACTATTAACCATGTTTGAAAATACTACGCCCCCTGAAATGAAGGCACAGGTGGAACGTGTTACATATTACAACGAAGAGAACCATTATACCATAGCGAAAGTGAAAGTTGAGGGAAGAAATTCCCTGGCTACCGTTGTCGGCACCCTCTATTCCGTTGTGCCCGGCGAGGTCCTTCGGCTGAAGGGCAACTGGGAGGTCCATCCCCGATGGGGCGAACAGTTCAAGGTGATCTCCTATGAGACGCTCATGCCGGCCACGGTGAAAGGGATCGAACGTTATCTCGGTTCGGGCATGATAAAGGGGATAGGGCCCGTCATGGCAAAGAGGCTCGTCACCCGGTTCCGCGAAGCGACACTCGACATCATCGACACGGACATGGACAAGATCCTCGACGTTCCCGGCATCGGACGGAAGCGCGTCGATATGATAAGGAAGGCCTGGGAGGAGCAGAAAGAGGTCCGCAATGTCATGGTCTTTCTCCAGGGCAACGGCGTCAGTCCCGCCTATGCCGCGAAGATCTATCGTTTCTACGGCGGCGACGCCGTCAGGATAGTAAGCGAGAATCCATACAGGCTGGCGGTTGACATATTCGGCATAGGCTTTCTTACCGCCGACAGCATAGCGGGGAAGCTCGGCATCGGAAAGGAAGCACCCCTTCGGATCGAAACGGGCATTCTCTATGTGCTGGGACAGCTCTCCAGCGAAGGACACATCTTCTTTCCTTGCAGTCTCCTTGTCGACAAATGCAGCGAGGTGCTCGAGGTCGAAGGGGGGAAGATTTCCGATGCTCTTTCAAGGCTTGCCGCGCAGGGGAAAGTGATCATCGACGACCCGGGGGCATTCCCCGGCATGACCGCGAATTACACGGGCGGGATCGTCTACCTCGCGCCCCTTTATGTTTCAGAGAGGGGGATAGCGGAGCTTTTGAGCAAGCTTGCGACTGTTCCCAGGCAATTACGCCTCCTCAACGTTGGGGAAGCCCTGAGGTGGGTCGAGGGCAACCAGGAGGTCACTTTTTCTGAAAGACAGCTCGATGCGGTCCGGGCTTCCCTGGAACAAAAAGTGCTGGTCATAACGGGAGGTCCGGGAACGGGGAAGACGACCATCATAAAGGGGATCATCGGAATTGCCGGCAAGACAGGGCAGAAGGTGCTGCTGGCGGCCCCGACGGGCAGGGCGGCAAAGAGAATGACGGAGGCCACCGGGGCCGAGGCAAAGACCATACACCGCCTGCTGGAATATGCCCCGTCAAACGCATCTTCCGACGGAGGATTCAAGCGCAACGAATCGAACCCTCTCGATGCGGGGCTCATCGTGATCGATGAGGCATCCATGGTCGATGTCCCCCTCATGTACCATCTTCTGAAGGCGGTGCCGCCCACGGCCAGCCTCGTTCTTGTCGGGGACGTGGACCAGCTTCCGTCCGTCGGCCCCGGAAGCGTTCTCAATGACATCATTGCCTCGGGGTGCGTCGGAACCGTTCGGCTGGCTGAGATATTCCGGCAATCGACGAGGAGCATGATCATCGTAAACGCCCATCGCATAAACGGCGGCGAGATGCCCTTTCTCGAGAAACACGCCGGACAGGGCCACGACTTTTTCTTTGTCGATATTGAGGATCCCGACGAAGTCCTGCGGTATGTCGTTGACCTCTGCAAGGATATGATACCCTCCCGCTTCGGTTTTCACCCATCGAACGACATCCAGGTCTTGACGCCCATGCATCGCGGTGTGGTTGGCGTGTCGAATATGAACGTGCGCCTCCAGGAGACATTGAACAGGTCCACAGACGGGATATCACGGGGCGGCAGGTTCTTCAAAAGGGGCGACAAGGTGCTCCAGACACGGAACAACTATGAAAAGGATGTTTACAACGGAGACATCGGACGGGTCATCGCCATAGACAGGGAGGTCCAGGAACTCAGCGTTGAATTTGACGGAAAGGTTGTCTCCTACGACTTCAATGATCTCGACGAACTGATCCTGGCCTACGCCATCTCGGTCCACAAATCGCAGGGGAGCGAATATCCCGTTGTGGTCATGCCCCTCCTGACACAGCATTATCTCCTCCTGCAAAGGAATCTCCTTTACACGGCGATCACGCGGGGAAAGAAGCTTGTCTATCTCATCGGGACAAAGAAGGCCCTTTCCATAGCGATACACAACGACAGACCCCGCAGGCGCTACACCCTCCTCGCCGAGAGATTGAGGGAAGCAATGCAGAAGAAAAATAACCAAAGAAAAGACAGCCGCCAATCTACCGATTGATCTGCATTGTCCCGCCCATGCAATTGTCTTCCCCGAATCTTTCTTGCGGATTTCCGGGAAGCATATTACTATTATTGATAATCCTTTATATGAACTGATATTGAGTGTCGCGGGTCGTTTCGGAGAAAAAGGGGGACGCGGGTTGAGGAGAGTTGCCGCGATAGCGCTCGTTGCAGCCATTGCATCCGGTCTGTATCTGGCCAGCCTGTACAGTTATCTCCTGTTCCACGGTCTTGTCGAGCTCTTTTGTGTTGTCATAGCCTTCGGGATATTCATGTTCGCCTGGAATTCCCGGAGATTCATCGGAAACAACTTCCTGCTCTTCCTTGGGATCTCTTACTTCTTTGTCGGTGTTTTCGATGTCGCTCATATTCTGGCATACAGGGGCATGAACATCTTTTCCCTGCCCGGGGCGAATCTGGCGACCCAGTTGTGGATAGCCGGAAGGTACGTTCAGGGCATCTCTCTTCTTGTTTCCCCGATGTTGATCGGGAAGAAAATGGACCCTCTGCCGATATTTGTGATCTATCTCGCGGGATCGTCCGCCATCCTTGTGTCGATATTCGGATACCCGGTCTTTCCCGTCTGCTTCGCGGAAGGCTCAGGGCTGACGCATTTCAAGGTGTTCAGCGAGTATCTCATCATAATGTTCCTCATCGCCGCCATAGCCGCCCTCATGATCCGGCGCGATGCTTTCGACCACAACATACTGATGCTCATCGTCGCATCCATCATCTGCACGATTGCTTCGGAGCTGACATTCACCTTTTATGTGGACGTATACGGGGTCTTCAATCTCACAGGACACTACTTCAAGCTGGCGTCCTACTATCTCCTGTACCATGCGATGATCAAGACGGGACTTGAGCAGCCATACAGCCTCATATTGCGTGACCTGAAACAAAGCGAGGAGAGGCTGCTTGTTGAGAAGAACCGGGCTGAGACCTATCTCAGTATCGCGGGAATCCTCTTCGTTGTCATCGATGTTTCGGAAAGGGTTGTTCTCATCAACAGGAGGGGATGCGAGATACTCGGTTGTGACGGGCCCACGGCTGTCGGGTGCAACTGGCTCGAGGCCTTTGTGCCTCCCTTCGACAGAAAGGAGGAGCGCCTATTTTTTTCACGCTTTCTCTCGGGACAGACGGAAGGCATCGAGTACCGCGAGAGCGCGGTCCTGACGGCACAGGGCAAGGAGCGCATCGTTGCCTGGCATTACACCCTTCTTCGGGATGAATCGGAAAACATAACGGGCCTGCTCAGTTCCGGGGAAGACATAACGGACAGGGTCGAATATGAACGGGCCCTTGAAAGGTACCAGGGCAAGCTGGAAAAACTGGTCCAGTTGAGGACGGTCGAACTCGAACGAACGAACGCGCAGCTCATGGCCGTTTCGAAAAAGCTCTCCGAGGCTGAGAACCTGGAACGGCGAAGGATAGCGAGCGAACTCCACGACCTCGTCGGCCAGAACCTGACCGCGCTGGGACTCAATCTCAATATCATGAGGACCAAGCTGTCGATGAAGGATGTGGACGCCCTCGAAGCCAGGATCGCCGATTCCATGTCCCTTATCGAGGATACGACGGCAAGCATTCGCGACGTCATGGCTCAGCTGCGCCCGCCTGTGCTCGACGACTACGGGCTTTTCGCAGCCATCAGGTGGTATGCCGGGCAATTCAGGGAACGCACGGGTGTCACGGTGAATGTCGTCGGGGAGGACCTTGTTTCCCGTCCCGGCATGCATACCGAAACGTCATTGTTCCGGATCATCCAGGAGGCCCTGAACAATGTGGTCAAGCATTCCGGCGCGACGATGGTGTCCATCCTCCTCGAGAGCAACTCGGAAGGGGTGAAGCTCGTCGTCGAGGACAATGGGGTGGGGTTTGACAGGGCACAGATGCATCGCTCTAAGAAAAGGGACACCTGGGGTCTGGCGAACATATCCGAGCGGGCGATATCCATAGGGGGTAAATGCATGATAGAGAGTGTTCCCGGGAAAGGGACACGCATCGTGGTGGAGGTCCGTCCATGAAAATAAGCGTTCTTATAGCCGATGACCATGCCATAGTGCGGGACGGGTTGAAGCTCCTTCTCGAATCTCAGCCTGACATTATAGTGACCGGGGAGGCAACGAATGGACGAGAAGCCGTCAGGCAGGCGGCGAGGCTTCATCCGGACATCGTCATAATGGACATAGCCATGCCCGAACTGAACGGTATTGACGCCGCAAACCGGATACGGCAGGAAAGTTCATCGACACAGATCATCATCCTTTCCATGCATTCCACGACGGAGCATATATACCGTTCCCTGAAGGTCGGCGCCAGGGGCTATCTTTTAAAAGAGTCGGCGGGGGTGGAGGTTGTGAGCGCCGTCAACACCGTGTACAGAGGCGGCCGCTACCTGAGCCAGAAGATCTCCGACAGGGTCATAGACGATTACCTGAGCAAGCAGGATATGAAGGAACCCGAGAACCCCCTCGACCGCCTTACCCAGCGTGAGCGGGAAATACTCCAGATGGTCGTGGAGGGAAAATCAAGCGCGGAGATCGCCGGCACCATCTTTCTCTCGCCAAAGACCGTCGAGACATATCGCAGCCGGCTCATGCAAAAACTGAACGTAACAGACATTCCCGGCCTCGTTAAATTTGCCATCAGGCACGGACTGACAGATCTGGAGTGAGGGATACTCCAGTTTTATCGAACATTCCCCCCGAATTTGTCCAACTCTCCCGACATACAATCACTATCCCCGTCGGTTATTCTTATTCATTCGACAGAGGAGGAGAGAATGACCATTGTCATCGTCGACGACCATGTGAACCTCAGACGGCTTCTTCATGAGTGGCTGAAGGAAGAACTTCCCGCATGTTCCTTCGTAGAGATGAGAACTGCCCGGGAGGCGCTGGTTTATTGCCGCCGTGAAGCGCCGCTTGCGGTCATCATGGATATCGATATGCCCGGGATGAACGGCATAGATGCAACGATAGAGCTCAAGGCCATGTTGCCCGATACGAAGGTGGTGATCCTCACCATCCATGAGAACAGTGCTTACAAGGAGGCCGCGTTGAAGGCGGGCGCGAACGCCTTTGTCACCAAGAGAAGGCTCTACGATGATCTGGTGCCCGCCCTGTCGCATATTGTCGAATGCCAGGGGAGGATATCGTGAACCTCACCGCGGCAGTCTGTAAAGCCCACCAGCATGGCGCGTCGGTATTGGCCCCCAGTAAACCCCCCCAATACCCCGAAGAAGTCTTTTACGGGCCGAAAGCAAACGATGCGCCATGCTTTCCACATTACGCTCTCTTGAATTCACCTATTCAATAACAAAATCGAAATACGTGTTGGGAAAAGGCTCATCCTTCAGGGTGAAGTGCCACCATTCCAGTTGATAGTTGACGAACCCCTCTCTTTCCATGAGTGTCTTCAGGAGGAGCCGGTTTGCGCGCTGGATGGGGCGCGCATCCTTGCTGGCCGTGTGGGCGAGGGCGTGAAAACAGTCGAAGCCGGTACCCATATCGATGGAGTTGTCACGGAAGCGTTCAGCCGCAGGGAGAAAGCAGGCGAAGAGTTCCTGACCCGGACGGTAAGACTCTTCTTCGGGCAGCGGCACGGGCACAATGGTCAGGTCGACGGTGCTGCCCCGGGAATGCCCTGATCTTTCCGCTATGTATCCATCCTTGAAGAGGCGGCTCTTGTCGACGGTGGGATAGAACTCCTCTCTTGTCCGCGTGTCGGCAGTGTCCTTTGCCCACCTGACGAAATGGTTCACCGCCCGCTGAGGTCTGTAGCAATCATATATCTTCAGGGAGAAGGAAAAACCTTTCAGGTGCGATTGGACTCGTTTCAGCGCCTCGGCGGTCTCGACGGTGAGAAGGCACCTGGGGGCGCCGTAACCGTCGATCCGCTCCCCGACAAAGTTGTGGGGGCCGAAATAGCGCATGTCTGTGACGATGGAGGGAATATGTTTCTTGATATCGACGAAGCGGTTGCGCACATCTTCGCCTGCTCCCGCGTGAAAAGGAAGAAAGAGGAACAGCAGCAACAAACCTGCGCAAACGACAGGGTAAATCCCGGCAGCGATTTGTTTATTCATGCAGGCGGCACCTCCGGCGTTTTGTACACATTATCAAAACCCGGCCCTGTTTTCAACAGGCGATGAGGAGTATTCAAGAACCGTAAGGAGTAAGAGATAAGGGGTGAGGATACCTGACGGGGACGCATGAGCCAGCCTCTTCCCGGACGATCCAAAGGTTTTCCGTCATTCCGGCCTTCGCCGGAATGACGACTCATAGGGTGTTCGGCAAGAGGTTGACTTTTACGGGGAATTCCCTCAGGCTGCTTCTGTTGATCTGATCTGTGTGGCGGGGATGACACCCCTGAGCTCATCCATGACATCCCGCACGGTACTGATGCGGTCGACACGGCAGCCGTTGACACCAACGGTGTAGAGAGGCTCTTCGGCATCCATGTTATAGCCGCCGGAACTCAGAAGGCCGTTGCAGATGCAGAAAAAACCTCCCCTATCTTCCTGGGCCTTGCAGACCGCGTAGCGGCCCTCTCTATTTTTCATCATGATGTAGCCCTTGTCGCAGCGAGGCTTTCTTCGATTGTTGAGTGCCGAGACAAACATGGGTGATTCCTTTATCACCATGAAGGGCATCCCGCAGGGCGAACCGGGCGACGAGGCAACAAGGATATCCTCCGGGCCCGCGTTGACGACGGCATGCTTGTATGCTTCGGTGGCGCTGCTTTCGACGGTCGCGAGAAAGCGCGTTCCCATCTGCACCCCATCAGCACCCATCGCGAGGAATCTTGCAATATCATCGCGGTCGTATATACCGCCGGCGACGATCACGGGAATATCGCCGTGACGTGAGGCGAAATCCTTTATGGGCGGGAAAAGGTTCTCCAGTTTGTTGGACTCGAGACCGAGGTCACCCACCTTGAAGCCAAGGTGACCGCCCGCAAGGGGTCCTTCCAGCACAACGGCGTCGGGCCGGTAACCAAGGCGTTCCCATTTCTTGTAGATGACCTCGAGAGCTCTCACCGAAGAGACGATGGGAACGAGGGCGGTTTCGCCCGGGTTTGTGATCCCCGGGAGGGTCAACGGGAGCCCGCCTCCGGAAATGATGACATCCACCTTCGCGTCGATGGCTGCTTTTACGGTGACATCGTAGTCCCTGGCGATGGCGACCATGATATTGATGCCCGAGACGCCTCCTTTCTCCCGTGACAGGCAAACCTCTTCATAGACGGCGTCATAGGTGCTGTATACCTTGTTATTGCGTTTTCCGAGGAGTCTGTCGAGGCATGCGCTGGAGACGATGCCGATGCCGCCTTCGGCAGCTACGGCACTCGCGAGGGGTGAGAGGGAAACACCGATGCCCATACCTCCTTGGATAATGGGCAGTTTTACGCTTTTTCCTTTGATGGTAAGTTCTGGCAGCATCATCCCTTTATGCCGTGAATCACTTTTATACCGGATGCTGAAGAATGAGAAGAGAAGGATAAAATGAAAACACGACCGGTTCAGTATATCACTTTTTGCAGTTATTTACAAAATAATCGTGAGAATCAGGCCATGCACTTCTGCCCATAACCTTTCTTCAAATTATGATATAATGACGCCACAATGCGTGCCAGGACCCCAGGAGATCAAAAGAAGTCCCCCATCGGCGAGGATAAAGCCCAAAGAAACCTCGCCACCGCCCTGAAGCGGGCCGAAGACAGGGTGCGGCGTCTTACCGAACTCGACAGGCGGCATGAGCTGTCGAAGAAAGAGCTCGAAAAAAGGACCCACGAACTCAACGAAAGGATCAAGGAACTCAACTGTCTCTATACCATATCGGGTATTGTCGAGAAGGAAGGGGCGACCCTGGACGAGATCCTGCAGAGGACCGTCGATATCGTCCCCGATGCATGGCAGTATCCCGATATCACCGCGAGCCGCATTACGCTGGGGGAGCGCTCCTACGTCAGCCGCGGCTTCGCGCGGACGCGGTGGAAACAATCACAGCGTATTGTCGTTCATGGGAAGGACGCCGGCTCGCTGGAGGTTTATTACCTGGAAAAAAGAACGACATCCGATGAGGGGCCTTTCCTCAAGGAGGAGAGGAGTCTTATCAATGTCATAGCCAAGCGCATAGGCGAGATCGTCGAGCGCAAGTTCGGCGAGGAGGCGCTCAAAGAGAGCGAATCGAAGAACCGTGCGCTTCTTGAGGCCATTCCCGACCTCATGTTCCAGATAGATGGTTCCGGGACGCTCCTGGGCTTGCATGTCGGTAATTTTACCGCCCTCAAGAGCATAGCCGGGAAGGTCATCGGGGGAAGCGTCTACTGTATATCAGACCAGGAGAGGTTCCTCCCCCGCAGGCTTCTGGACCAGGTCATGGTGTGCGTAAGACAGTCCATATCGACCCAGAAAGCGCAGATCTTTGAGCAGCACCTGTCTCTTGGCGGGGAAAAACGGGATTTCGAGGTCCGCATCGTCATGTCCGGTCCGAACAAAGCGCTGGGTATCGTGCGGGATACGACGAGGCGAAAACGCCTCGAGAGGGAGATTCTCGAGATAAGCGGCAGGGAGCAGCGAAGAATAGGCCAGGACCTTCATGACAGCCTCTGCCAGCACCTGGCGGGCATCGGTTTCATGGGGAAGGTGCTCGAGAAGAAGACCGCCACACAGCAGCCCATCAAGCCCGGGGATGTTCTCGAGATCGTCGGTCTTATCGACCAGGCCATAACGCTGACGCGGGGTTTCGCGCGCGGCCTTAACCCTGTGAGGATTGAGGTGGACGGGCTCATGATGGCCCTCATAGAACTGGCATCCAATGTGGAGCGTCTTTTTGGTATCACCTGCAGCTTCGTTTACGACAACCCCGTCCTCCTGAGCGACAACGCC
The DNA here is from genome assembly GCA_028698615.1 of Syntrophorhabdaceae bacterium. Classification (NCBI taxonomy): domain Bacteria; kingdom Pseudomonadati; phylum Thermodesulfobacteriota; class Syntrophorhabdia; order Syntrophorhabdales; family Syntrophorhabdaceae; species Syntrophorhabdaceae bacterium. The sequence continues at coordinate 54,556 of JAQVWF010000008.1, read as the reverse complement.
GCGGCTACGCATCTTTACCGAATCGTCCAGGAGGCATTGAATAATGCCATAAAACATGGTAAGGCAGATAAGGTGACGATCGCCTTAAGGCAGGACGGCGAGGCCTGCATCCTGACCGTTGAGGACAACGGTGTGGGAATAGGCAGCGTCCCGGCCCATGGGAAGGGAATGGGGCTCAATATCATGCAGTACAGGGCTTCGGTGATCGGGGCCGTTCTGGAAATAAAGGGCCGCACCGAGGGCGGTACGCTGATACGCTGCACCTTTTTGAACAGGCACGGGGCTGAATAAGGGCGGCGGACCCGTATCTCGCGTTGCATGGGAGGATGTCCGTGACTAAAAGAAAGATCCTGATCGTTGATGACCACCCCATTCTGCGGAAGGGATTGACCCTGCTGATCAACCAGGAGTCCGACCTTGTCGTATGCGCCGAGGCGGAGAATGCCCAGATGGCCCTGGAGTCCATCGAGAAGGTCGTCCCCGACATGGCGATAGTGGACATCTCGCTGCCCGGCATCGATGGGATCGAACTCATCAAGGAAATCAGGCTTCGCCACAAGGACATGGCGGTCCTCGTGGTTTCCATGCATGACGAGACACTTTACGCGGAACGGTCGCTGCGGGCCGGAGCGCGGGGTTACATCATGAAACAGGAAGCGCTTGAAAAGGTGCTGGTCGCCATCAGAAAGGTCCTCGACGGCGAGATCTTCGTCAGTGACCGCATTACGACCAAAATGCTCGAGAAATTCGTGTCCGTCGAGGGGGTCAGTCAGGGCGCCTCGCCGATCGATCTCCTGAGCAACCGTGAACTGACCGTTTTCCGGCTCATCGGGCAGGGGAACAAGACCCGTGAGATAGCCGAACGACTCCACCTCAGCATCAAGACCGTCGAATCCTATCGGGCCCATATCAAGGAAAAACTGAAGCTCGCCGACGGAACAGACCTCCTCAAGTATGCGATCCAATGGGTCCAGAGCGCTTCCTGAAATAGGGGGTGACAACCTGAAAACCTCGGGTTTTTGCCTGACCCTGAGCTATCCCATTATTTTTCACAAATCCCCTCATACCGACAGGTTCGATGGTGATACCTTGCAAACCACTTGCAGTAAAGGAGATGCGTTTCCTACCGGGGATACCACTATGGGTATGATAGGGTTAACCCTGATGGCAAAAACATCTTCTCCCCGATTGTAAAACCTGCTTTTATCGGGTTTTATATACCAGTTTTTTCTCATACCGGCAGAAGGAGAAAACCGAAAGATATGAAAAAGGGAGTCGTCTTCCTGCAACGAGGGAATGCGGAGGGTGTAAAGGCCCCGACATTTGTCTGCCGGCCTTTTGGAGGCATAGATCTGTTGAATGCCAGGAAGAGGATCCAAAAAAACACGAGAGCGCGGAGGATTGTTTTATGTCAGTGACCAGCGAAATACTAGAAAAAATAAAGAAACAGGATCCTTATGAATTTGAGTTCCACCAGGCCGCCGAGGAAGTTCTGGAGTGCCTTGAGCCCACGGCGAAGAGACACCCGGAGTTTGTCAAGGCAAAGATATACGAAAGGATCGTCGAGCCCGACCGGGTGGTGATGTTTCGCGTGCCCTGGGTGGATGACAGGGGAGACCTGCAGATAAACAGGGGTTACCGCATCCAGTATAACAACGCCATCGGTCCCTACAAGGGCGGTACGCGCTTCCATCCCTCGGTCAATCTGGGCATTCTCAAATTTCTCGGGTTCGAGCAGATATTCAAGAACTCCCTTACGACGCTTGCCATGGGGGGCGCCAAGGGCGGCAGTGATTTCGACCCCAAGGGGAAATCGGACAATGAAGTGATGCGATTCTGCCACGCGTACATGCTTGAGCTCTTCAGGCATATCGGTCCCGACTGTGACGTGCCCGCGGGTGATATCGGTGTAGGCGGCCGGGAGATCGGCTATATGTACGGGATGTACAAGAAGATCATGAACGACCATACGGGCGTTCTCACGGGCAAGGGCCTGTCCTTCGGCGGGAGCCTCGTCAGGCCTGAGGCGACGGGATACGGCTGCGTATATTTCGCCGCAGAGATGCTTGCCACGAAAGGCCTCGACTTCAAGGGCAAGACGGTGGCAGTCAGCGGCTCCGGTAACGTAGCCCAGTTCGCCATCGAAAAGGTGAGCCAGCTTGGCGGGAAGGTCATTACCTTATGCGATTCCAGTTCGACGATCGTAGACGATCAGGGCATATCGGGCGACAAGTGCGGTTACATCATGGATCTTAAGAACGTCCAGAGGGGCAGGATAAGCGAATACGCCGATCGGTATGACGGCGCCGTCTGCTACATTGGCGAGAGCGTCTGGGATGTCATCAAGAGCCAGGGTATCAAGGTCGATATAGCACTGCCCTGCGCGACGCAGAACGAGATAGACGCGGGTCATGCCGAGGCGCTGGTGAAAAACGGCTGCATCTGCGTGGCGGAAGGCTCCAACATGCCAACAACGCCCGAGGCGGTCCGTATCTTCCAGGAGAAGGGCCTCCTGTTTGGCCCCGGGAAGGCCGCGAACGCCGGCGGCGTTGCCACGTCGGGTCTCGAGATGTCCCAGAACAGCATGAGGCTTGCATGGACACGCGAAGAGGTTGATGCCAGACTCCTGGGCATCATGAAGAGCATCCACAGGTCCTGTCTTGATGCGGCCGAGATGTACGGCAAGAAGGGCGACTACGTCTTCGGCGCCAATGTGGCCGGTTTCCTCAAGGTCGCAAATTCAATGCTGGCCTACGGTTATGTATGATAGAGTGTAGAAGCTTCAACATATGAAGCTTTGCTGGTCAAAGATTTCGACGGAGGGGATGGATGAACGGGACAGCGTTCTTCATTCCCTCCGTTCTTGATAAGTCAGGCGCCCCCGCGGTTCTTCCGGCGTCGTTTCCCGTTTCGGCCGTCAGAGGACGGGTCTTACTTGCCGCCCCCGGTAAAAGTCTCCCATTCACCGCGGCCCTTGAGAACATCCCTGAAAACTTCGAGGGCCTTGTTCACGAGCGGCATCCCTCCATAGGGTGCGAGCTGGAAGAAGACCTCGGCCAGTTTCCTGGGGTCGCATCCCACATTGAGGGCGGCATTGACATGGAGCTTCAGTTCATCGGCCGCACCGAGTGCGGCGAGCATGGCGCAGGCGGCCATCTGTCGCTCCGGCAGGGTAAGGACCGTTCGTGAATAAAGATTCCCCGTGATGAACATGGAGAGGTCGTTGGCCAGATCCTTGTCGAACTCCTTCCATGTCAGGTAGGGAGGATCCATTTTGATCCCTCCGGTCCACAGTTTTTTTGCGGTCTCCTGGGTCCTTTTCTTTATCTCGTCGTTCACTGTCTTCCTCCATTCATCACGTTTTTGTATCACGCATGTTTCCCCTGCGTCAAGGGTTGGACGTCTTTATTTTATAGCGCGAAAATGCTACTATAGGTGCGTTGATCATAGCAAAAGGAGGACTTAATGAGAAGAGCCTTTTTATACGGGGTCATTGCTCTGGCGATGATGATGTTCACAGGCTGCGGCTACAATACGATCCAGCGAAACGATGAAGCCGTGAAGGCGGCATGGGGAGACGTGGAGGCTACATACCAGAGGCGCAACGACCTGGTACCCAACCTCGTGGAGACGGTGAAGGCCTATGCCAAGCATGAGAGCGAGACCCTTCAGGCCGTAACGGAGGCCCGGGCAAAGGTGGGATCCGCCCAGGTCTCGAAGGACATGATCGGCAATCCTCAGGCGATGGCACAATTCCAGCAGGCGCAGGCATCGATGGGGGGAGCCCTGTCGCGGCTCCTTCTTGTCGTCGAGCGATATCCCGACCTCAAGGCCAGTCAGAACTTCCGGGACCTTCAGAACCAGCTCGAGGGTACCGAGAACAGGATAAACGTGGCGCGTACCCGGTACAACAAGGCGGTTCAGGAGTTCAACACATCCATCCGGACCTTCCCAAACAATCTGACAAATATGTTCATCCTCAAACTTCCGCAGAAGGAGGCGTTCAAAGCTGAGGCTGGGGCTGAAAAAGCGCCAAAAGTGAAGTTCTGACAGGTGGACCATTGTTGAAAGAAGCCTACGGGAACAACAGGGACAAAAGACATCGGGACAGGGGTAGCGCGGGATACGCGGTCTTCCTCTTCGCCGTGTGGATGATATTCCTGACCGGAACCGGCGCCCACGCGCTTGACGTCCCGCCTTTGAAAGGACGGGTCAACGACTATGCAAACATAATATCCCCGGTTGTTCGCGCCCAACTCGAGAAGGAACTCAAGAACTTTGAAGAGTCGGATTCCACGCAGATGGTCATTCTTACCATGGCGTCTCTCGAGGGCGAACCTATCGAAGAGTTTTCCATGAAGGTTGCCGAGACGTGGAAGATCGGTCAGAAGGGAAAGGATAATGGCGCTATCCTTCTGGTCGCCAAGAATGATCGTAAGACGCGCATCGAGGTCGGCCGGGGCCTCGAAGGGAAGCTGACGGACCTGACGGCCGGGCGGATCGTGCAGCTCGTCATCAATCCGCAGTTCAAGCGCGGCGATTTTGACGGAGGTTTTTCCTCAGGGGTCCGCGCAATGATAGATGCAACCCGGGGTGAATTCAAAGCCGATAGTGCAAGGCCGCGGGGTGCCCGGAAGAGGGGTCTTTCATCGGTCTTTCCTCTTCTCATCTTTGGAGCCACATTTCTGTTGGTTCTCGGAAGGATCTCCCGCATTCTTGGCGGCGGCGCCGGCCTGATAGGCTTTTCGGCGATAGGGGCCCTGGTGGGTCTATCCCTGCTGACATCGGTTCTCCTTGGCATTTTCGGTCTCGTCCTTGGTGTTTTCCTTCCCTTCTTTTTCGGGGGGAGCTCCCGAGGCGGCGGCGGTTTCGGCCCCGGTGGATTTTGGACGGGCGGCGGGTTTTCCGGCGGAGGAGGATTTGACAGTGGCGGCGGTTTCGGCGGCGGCGGCGGCGGTTTCGGCGGCGGCGGGGCATCGGGGGACTGGTGATGAAGGCCTTACATTTTTTTTCTGACGCTGAAAAGGAGAGGATCAGGGAGGCAACCTCCTCGGCTGAATTGAGGACCATCGGCGAGATCGCCGTTATGGTCGTTGATGCGAGCAGCCGCTACCGGGAAGCGGAGGTCCTGGGGGCGATCACCCTTGGGAACGTTGCCGCATTTCTGATTGCCACTTTCTTTCTCCATGAATCGCTCCTGTGGTATATTCCCCTGACCTTCGTTTTCTTTCTTTTGTCCTGGCCGCTCTTCAGAAAGGTGCCTTTACTCAAGGTCCATTTCACCGGTGTCAAGCGCCGCCAGAGGGCGGTGCGGGACAGGGCTGTCAGGGCATTTTACGAAAAGGGTCTTTACAGGACGAGGGCGAACACGGGCGTTCTTTTTTTCATTTCACTCTTCGAAAGGAAAGTATGGGTCCTTGCCGATAAAGGGATCCACGAAAAGATCACCCAGGCCAGGCTCGACACATTGGCGAAGATGGTGTCTCGGGGAGTCAGGGAGAGAAATGCGGCAAATGCACTCGTTGAGGCGATAGGCGAGGCAGGACAGCTCCTTGAGGAACACTTCCCGATCGGGCGGGAGGGTGACACCAACGAACTGGCGGACGAGGTCATTATCGGCGCAAAACCGGATTGAGAGCGCGAGTCGCTTGAACGTCCGCGCCTTTTGAGGGATGGAAGGGAATGGGAGAGAATGTGCAGATATATCTCGCGCCGACGGAAACGATAGACAGCGAAAACGATCGTATCCGCCAAACGTCGCTGGGGCTTGCAGGGGGGCTTGCCGGCGATGTGCGCAAGGCGCAGGCGCTCTTCTATTTTGTTCGCGACGAGATCCATTACAATGTCTACATGCTTTCCACATTCCTGGAGGATTTCAGGGCGAGCGCCGTTCTTGAGAGAGGCAAGGGATATTGCGTCCAGAAGGCTGTTCTCCTTGCCGCCCTGGCGCGTGCGGCTGGTATTCCCTCCCGGCTTGCCTTCGCGAGGATCCGCAACCACAAGATGCCCGGGGAGCTTAAGGCCCAGACGGGTATCGAAGAATTCCCGAGCCACGGATACACCCAGCTTTTTGTCAACGGAAGATGGATGAGCGTCACCCCGGCGTTCGACAAGGGTCTTTGCGAAAAGCTTGGCGTGCCCGCCTGCGAGTTTGACGGGGAGAATGATGCTGTACTTGGCCCGGTGGACCTTTGCGGGAGTCCCTATGTGGAGTATATTGAAAAGTACGAACCCCATGCCGACCTGCCCTTTGACTGGCTCTACGGCAGGATCTCTCCCATCTGGGGCGAAAAACGCTCGTGGATAGATGAGAGCGCTTCCCGGGGCCATGTTATGCCGCTGTCGGGATACCGGTTCCCGTAAAGGAGGCTCACATCAAGCCGAAGAGCGGCTACTGCATAGGATGCGACAACAAGCACGGCTGTAAGTCGAGGACACCTCCCTGTGTCGACGAGATGACATCCCGCAACATTAATTCGGATTCGGGCAAACAATACCTCATTGAGCAGCACAGGACGGAGCTTTGCAAGGACTGTCCCTTTCTGCGCTCCTGCTGGACCATGGAAGACTACAAGAAAGTGGCAGGCTGGCGAGGGACGTGAGATTTGAGCCTGAAAGCTGAAACCCTCTATCTTTCCAACACCTCCCGGACCTTCCGGGATAACACGGCGATATTATATGGTTTCTGAATGAATCCGGTGCATCCTTTACCCATGATCAGCCGCGCTTCGTTGTCCATGCTGTAGCCGCTTGAGAGCAGCACCTTTGCCGAGGGGTCTAAGCTCCTGATGCGATCGAAGGTCTGGCTCCCCGATAATTTCGGCATGATCATGTCGACCATGATGAGATCGATACCGTTCATCCTGTCTTTGAAAAAAGAGACGGCATCCGACCCGCTGTCCATTGCGTGCACGGTGTAGCCGAGAGACTCAAGCATCCTCTTGGTGACGACAAGAACCGTCTGTTCATCATCGACAAGGAGGATCGTTTCTGAACCCCCTACGGCCTTCGGCATCGCCCGTTTTCCCCGAAGGACCTTTTTCCCGGATGTCGGAAAATAGAGAGTGAATGTCGTGCCCTGACCGGGTTTGCTCCTGACATCGACAAGGCCCTTATGGCCTTTCATGATCCCATAGACCATCGCGAGCCCCAGGCCCGTGCCCCTCCCCATCTCTTTCGTTGTGAAGAAGGGGTCGAATACCCGTTTCATCGTCTCCTCCTCCATCCCCATTCCCGTATCTGCAATGCTGACCCTCACGTATTCACCGGGAGGGATGCCATGAAGGGCCCCATAATTGCCGTCGATGACCGCGTTGGCGGTTTCCAGGTGTATCTCTCCCCCGGCAGGCATGGCGTGCCACGCATTCATGTAGAGATTGAGAAGGACCTGTTCTATTTGGCCCCGGTCGACGTTGGCGGACCACAGGTCCCTTTCATATTTTGCGCGTATGGTCAGTTCCTTTCTTGTCCTGTGGAACATGGAGGAGCTCTCGCGAACGATCTCGTTCATGTCAACGGGTCTGATCTCGTATCCGCCCGCCCGGGCGAATCCCAGAAGCTGCCGCGTAAGGTTGGATGCGCTCTTGACCTGTTCCTCGATGGACCTGAGACGTTCGTAGTCGGGATGGCTCGGACTCTCTGCTTTTTCCGCCATCATTATCGAAGCATATCCCTGGATCCCCATGAGAATGTTGTTGAAGTCGTGGGCAATGCCGCCGGCGAGAGTACCGATGGCCTCAAGCTTCTTGGCCTGAAGGAGCTGGGATTCAAGATGCTTGCGGTCCGTGATATCCTGGATGATCCCAAAGACCACTTTTCTATCGCGGTCATACTCCGCCACGGAGTGGATGTCCGCTATCTGGCCGGTGTCGGGACGTTTTATCCTGAACTCCACGTCGTAGGGGCGCCCCTCCCCGATAAGGCCGTTCAGGGCTTCGTCGAGCATCTGCCGATATTTGGGAAGGGGTATTCTCTTTATATCGGGGATGGCTAATGCCCTCTTGCCGACTCCGAAGATCCTTCGGGCCCCGATTGACATGAAGACGGCCTCTGTCTCCATATGGAATTCCCAGTTGCCTGAGCGCGAAATGATCTCGGCCCGGGACAGACGGTCCCTGCTGATGGCAAGTTGTTCCTCCATTGATTTGCGTGCAGTGATCTCCGTGATCATGGCGCACATGCCGGTCACAGCGCCATTCTGGTCGCGCAATGGGAATTTGATGGAAATAAAAAATCTTTGTCCGCGGTCATCCTCGAGGATCTCCTCTTTTTCCACCACCGATCCCGATCCCATGACCTCCAGGTCGTTCAGGCGAAAGTGTTTCCCCGTCGGTCCGGGGAAAAGCTCTTCGTCTGTCCTGCCGATGGTGTTGTGACGGGTGAGCCCCGTCACTTCCTCCCATTTGCGGTTCACCATTTCGTAGCGCCCGTCACGGTCCTTAACGCAGATGAGTGCGCCGCTGTTCTCGATCATATCCGACAGCAGGGCGCGGCTCTTGCGCAGTTCCTCTTCGGCGAGTCTGCGCTCGGTGATGTCGCGGACTATGCCGGCCACGCCGGCGACCGCGCCTTTGATGAGGAAGGGAAATTTGTAGGTCTCGTAGAACTTGTCTTCGACGGGTTCGGTGGCTATCACGGTCCTTTTTTCGCTGATAGCCAGGCGATCGCTTTGCTGGCAGACGGCGGCGGCGTCCTCGGGCATGAGATCGAAATCGCTCTTTCCGATGATGTCGGCCTCGGTAAGCCCGAAGAACTGTGCGTTTGCCAGGTTGACGAGCTGGTATCTTAGATCGAGGTTCTTGAGGAAGAAAAAATCGGGCCCTGCGTCGATAAGCAGGCGCAACTGCTCCAGGGAGGATCTCAGTTCTTCCCCGGCCCCTCTGTGTTGGGCCTCAGACCGCTCCAGTTCACGTATCCTGCTCTTCAGGAGAGATATCTCCCGGGTCAATTCCTGTATCGTCTTCAATGGGTTCCTCATCCCCCTTCCAATACTAATAGATATGTCGCCACTATATCAATACACAATCCGCAGGAACCACACCGAAATTATGACGCCGATGGAAAGGTCTTCAATGTATTGTCCCGGTACCGATCTCGGGGTTCAAAGTGTTCTTTCAGGCATGATGGAAGGAGACCTCGCGATACATGGACTCGATGGCGGCGGCGTCGAGGCGGTAGAAATCGCGCTCCATGGGTGTGACTATGATGCCCGCCATTTCCATGACGGCCGGGCTTACGAGGACCCGTTCCTCATCTTCCCTGTAAAAGGCCGCCGGGCGATGGGCGCGGCGCGGGAAGACAAGAAGGCGCCACCCTTTTCCGTCAAAAGAGGCGGCTGCGTTCAGCATAGGTTCCTCGTCGGCTCTCTCTGTGGAGGTCGAGGCATTCTTCAGGCTTTGCATGTAGTCCCTGAAGGCGGCTGCGACAAGGGGGGTTTCATCCCCTTCGATAAGTACGACCTCACGGCCGAAACCAGACGCCCTGAGGACAGGGACGCGGGAGGCCCGGACCCGGGGACTTATGGAGATGAGGTCCCTCTTCGCGTCGAGTTCCTGCTCGATGGGCATCTTTCCCGAGGGCACTGCCTGAAAGTGGAGATGGTCGGGGGCTGACGCCCCGCAGCGGGGGCCGTTGTAGAGGGTTGTGAAGCCGCGTCCGAGGTCCGCCGCTATCTGCAGGAACATTTCAATATGGTCGCTGATAGCCTGAGGGCGATGGCTCAGGTGCGCTATGGTGAGGTGAAAGGGCAATGCGGGTCTGGGGTTTCCCAGGATCAGGAACTGACCCCGGTAGATGATGCCTTTCTGTTCGGCAGGCAGGTTGGCGAGGCACAGGAAACAGGGCCGTTGACTGATCTCCGGGGGGCTTACAGCGGCCATCGTGTTAACGGCCCTGCCGGGATTGAATACGAGGCGGACCGAGAACCCGTCGCACCTGATGTCCCGCGACCTGACGCTGCCGAGGGAATCGTAAGCATGTTTCAACTCCGGCCAGGATGCTTGCTGTTCGGAAAGAAGTCCCCGGCAGAGATCCTCGAGACGTTGAGGACCGTTCCCGTCGAAGCTCGCATAGACGCGGTCCTTTATCTCACCCGTCACGGATGGGGGTCTCCCCCGGCCAGTTCCTGCCGCTTGAGGATCTCCTCGGTGCGGAGCGAGTCCTTGAAAGTGTCGTTCCTGTTGGAAGCCTCCACGTCAAGCGCCGCGTCCGTGTTGCCCTGCCAGCGCCGGCACAGGTAAAGGCTTTCATAGATCCTGCCGATCCTGTATTCCCGGGATATTCTCAGCGCCGCGGCGTAGTCCTCCCCATAACTTACATTGAGAAAGCCTGTACGGCGAATGGCTGTCGTGGAGAAGGCCCGGGGAGCCCCGAGGCCATTGACCCTGAGGGCATTGTTGTGGCCGTTCTCGCTCGTCCATTCGCGGTGGTCGATCAATCCGGGAGGTATCTGTTCCAAGCGCTCGTTAACGATGGTATAGGAGCCGACGACCATCGCGTAGCTCCCGTCGCGGATCGCATCCACGATGGTCTCGAGGACAAGGTGATTCTCGTAGAGGTCATCGGAATCGAGTTGGACCGCATAGCGGCCGCAGGCATGGTCCATGATGCCCATATTCCAGCATCCGCCTATCCCCAGGTCTTTCCGGGAGGGGATGATGTGCCGTATCGCCGGGTTCTTGCCGGCTATGTCGGCGACTATCTCCGTGGTCCCGTCCGTCGAATGATTGTCGATGACGAGAATGTTGAATGTGAAGTCCGTTTCCTGTGAGAGGGCGCTGTTGAGGGCATCGGCTATGGTTTTCCTTCGGTTTTTTACGGGGATTATTACGGAGGCCCTGACGGGAAAAGGCTCTGCCGGTTCTTCCATTTCTTTGAGCCTCTCCGGAGGCAGGTATGCACCGATCCTTTTGAGGTGGTCGGTGAAGACTGCCTCCATTTCCTTCTGAAGGGGTTGATTGCGGGGATCGACGTAGGCAAAGTGCACCTCGCCGGGAGGACCCCCCGTATGAGTTACGACGCTGTAAAGCGGTTCTGCGACGTGATGGATGCCGTGGTCCATGGAAATCTTCAGCCTGACGTCGTACAGGGCGGCATGCCGAAGCGGCGGGGTGCGGCCGTATCTCCGAAGTGCGTCGCGGATGATGGAGGTGTTCAGGAGCGCAAGGGCACCAAAGTTGAAGTCATCGCGGACGCTGCCCGGCTGGTAGTCGATGAGGGGATGAAGCGTCTTCCCCCTCCCCGTATCATCGTAGAAGTCAGAATAGGTGGTTCCCGCGCCTGATGATCGTGCGGCCCCGATCAATCTCTCCAGCGCTCCTGTCCCGGCGAGCATGGGGATCGAACTGGGGATGAAGAGAAGGTATTCCGTTGCAGCCTTTGCCAGGATTCTTTCAAAGGTCTCCCGGGACGCAAAGGGGCCCGTATCGATAACGGTGCATCGGGGAAGGATGTCCGGTATGGGTTCGCGGGACACGATCAGGACCTCTTCGATGAGATCCGAACCGGCCAGACTCCTCAAGGCCGGCAGGAAAAGGGGCCCCGCGGTGCGGGTGCAGACAGCGGTGATCGGTTTCATGCGTGCCATATCCTACCACGGAAAAGACGGTAAAGAAAACAGGAAAGGCGGTGCAGAATGCACGATGCGGGATGAGAAGAAAGGGAGAAGATCCTGTCCTGCTTATGTGTGGTAATACGGTCTATATAAGCTGTATATGGCATACAACGGTGTTAATACAACCTATACAATATGGGAACACCATATTGTATAGGTTGTCAGCCAAGGGCCAGTTTGCATTCCGCCGTCAGGACGCCAAGGGTGGGGAGGGAGGGGATGCGGGAGGCCGCCATATCGAGATTGTGAAGGCCGGCGGGGATGTGATCGAGAAAGCTTGCAAGACCTTTCGTCCTGCCCAGGAAACCGTAGGCGCCCAGCGCCTGCATGAGGCGCTCCACCGATGCCTCCCAGAAGGCCTTCTGAAAGGCATCCCAGTCGAGTTCCTGGGATGAGAGGACGTAATAGAATGACAGGAGGTCCTCCCTTTCCTCCGGGGTCAGTGATACATAGGGATCGCACAGGAGGGAACCCAGATCATAAAAGGGATTTCCCAACCGCATGCCCTGGAAGTCAATAAAGTACGGCTCCGAATCGCGGATCATGACGTTTTGCGACTGGAGGTCGCGATGGATGAGGCAGCGCTCCATGGAGCCCAGTTCGTCTGTCAGTCCTGCAAGCTCCGATCTCAGCTTTGATTCGAAGGCGGGTTCAAGGACTATATCGCAGCAGTCCTTCACGAAATGCTCGAGGAAATAATTCTGTTCAAAGAGATAGAGGTGAGGTCCGAAACCCTCCATGAGGCTTACGTCCTGGGAGGGGAAGTGTTTCTCCGATATGGCGTGGAGCCTTTTCGCCGCACCGAGGGTCTTCTGGTAAAGCGTGCGCCTCGTGGGCCAGTCGTGCCCGGCGAAGGCATGGAGGTCCTCGTTGCCCAGATCTTCCATTGCCATGAGGTGACTCGCGCGGTCATGAAAGATCATTGCCGGAACGGGGATGCGAATGCCCTTGAGATAAAGGGCTATATCGGCATAAAAGGTGTTTTCCGTTCTCTTTGCATCGTAATCGATGATGATGACCGATCTGCCGTCCCCCCAGGAGAAACGGTAGAACACCCGGTCGGAGCCCCGGGCGGTAAGAGGCGCAATGGTCGCCGGGCTCGACGGGCCGAGGCCGGTAGCTTTGCGGGCAAAGGCCATTATATTGTCAAAATCGTTCATTCTCATGTCCTCGCTGGTCCCTGTTTCATGTGAGTGTCCATTCTTTGATAGACCTCGGCGGATCCTATGTCGTGCCACTGACCTTCGTCGATGATGAGGCCCCTTATGGAACCCGGCAGCGCGGTGATCCGTCGTAGAAAGACGTCAACCACGGATTCTATTCTTCCCGGTTCCATGTGGGAAAGGAGTGACGTCTCCACAGCATAGATGCCCGTGAAAAGACATTGTGCGACCCCCTGCTTTGCCAGCGTATGCCGCATGTCGCATATCGCGCCGGAGCCATCGATATCTACATTGAGCAAAGGCCCTTCGCTTCGCAGGAGAAGGGTTGCGTCGGGACGGTCTGCCTCGTGGGTCGCGATGAGTCCGCCGAGAGGTATGTCGGCGAGGACGTCACCGTTGTAGCAGAGGATCGCCTCATCCCCGCTGAGAAGGCCCTCGATATTCTTGAGCCCCCCGGCGGTATCCAAAAGGACGGGTTCGTGGCTGAAGACGATGGGGATGTCCCTCCAGTGACCGTCGGGAAAGGTCTGGGCATAAACCTGGGGTTGATGATGAGTGTTCACTATGAACCGTTCTATTCCGGCCCTGATGAGGTGGTCCATTGCATATGTGATGATGGGGCGGCCGTTCAAGTGAAGAAGCGGTTTTGGGCGGTGTTCTGTAAGCGGCCGCAGTCGCGTCCCCAGTCCCGCACCGAGTATGAAGGCTGTTTTGAACCGTCTTTTTACCATGGTGTGTAGAAATCTCTCATCATGCTCTTCAGTATATCTTCTTTATCTCTGCGCCGGTAAAATAGTGTTTCAGTATCTGCGGCGCCGTAAATCCTTTGCTTGCCATGACCGCGGCGCCGATCTGGCAAAGGCCCACGCCGTGGCCCCACCCGGCCCCGTCGAGGATGAACCCGTCGGGCGGGCCATCGGACGGACCCTTCACGGAGACGACAAAGGCGCTGCTGTAAAGGTGGCTCGGCGAGAGCCATCTGCGTATCTCCAGTTCCTTTCCTATGACGACACTTTCTTTCGTTCCGGTGATCCTGAGTCGGCGGATGCGCCCCGACGGTCCTCTTTCGAGGGGTATTATATCGAGGAGTGTGCCGGGGTCGATTCCCGATTTTTGCCTGATGATATCTTCCAGTTCCCTGCGGGAATACTCCACCTTCCAACGGAAGAAGTTCGTTGTCTCCTGGTCGAAACCAGGGAGTATCTCGGAAAGGAGCGCGGTGTCTTTCGTGTTGCAGTAGGCATTGGGGGACGAGAACACCCAGCGGGTCGCCGCTTCCTCGGACATGGCGGGGCTCAAGGCGTTCGGAGAGTCGGCGATGCTGACGAGGTAAGGGACGCGTATATCCTCCCATGCCGTTTCGTAATTTTCCGTGAGACCCCCGCAGGCCTTGTAGTATCGGGCATCGCAAACCCTGTTTTCGTAGGACAGGATGAGCCCCCTCGTTTCCTTCACCGCCCGCGCAGCCTCACCGGAGATGATCTTTGTGATTCCCTGGTACCGCTGGCAATGGTCGTCGGCGCAGACGTCGAAGATGTCGTGGTCTTCCCTGTTGTACCAGCGTATGAGCTCTCCCGGGCCGGAGACGTTCCTTGCCGGGGCCCCGGAAGCGTCCTTTCCGTCGAGTGACGCCATAAGCCAGCTCCGGGACATAATGGCATGGGCTTTCAGAAACTCACCCGGCGCCCGCCCGCTCATCTCCGAGGAGATGACGCTTACAAGATAGTTTTCGAGGGGGATCTCGTTGATGACGGCCATACTGCCGTCCTCGCGGGCCGTGAGGATGAGATCGCCTTCAAAGACCTGGTCCTCCTTGCGCTCCCAATGAAAGCGAATCCCGATGGTAACACCGAAGATCGTGAAGGTCGAGTTCCTGTGTGCTGTAAGCCTGATGGAGGGAGAACTGGTGATAAGACGCTGCCCTTCATCAAAAAGCGCTATTCCCGACGCGGCTGCCCTCGCGTGAAAGGGCCCCGACAGCAAGCCCGTTCCTTCGATGAAAAAGTCGCCATTAAGCCGGCCTGCCGCCTCCGGCTGTCTGTCCGCGATGCCAACGGTGATTCTCGGTTCTTGTACGCCGACGGTAACCATATCCCCCCGAAATGTGTTGATGTTTGTTTACATTATTACGTTTTCAGGGGGGTTGTCAATGAGTGCGGCCATTCTGTGGCGCCATGTTGTAATTGAAGCGCGACCATTGTTATAAGTGGCCTCCTGAAACCGCTTGATAGCCTCAAGAATTGTTTGATTATACCGACGACCATAAGGAAATGTCTGCTCCTCTTGCTGCCAAATGATCTCGCCTGAATGAAAGACTTGAGGATTGCCGGATAAAAGAGGGGGGTAACGACTGGGTTCACTCTCGCTGTGAATAGCGACATAGAGTGCAACCCCTGGTTCGACCGGTTCTTCGGTCCGTCCCTTCGGCCCTGCACCCAGGACTTTGCTGCTGGACTGCTCTTGAAAAAGCTTGCTTTCGCCCAGCCCCAGTTGAGAATCACGTGCAGTATGGCGACGACAGCAAAGGCAGGCCCGCCCCGCTCATGCATAATCTCGAACGCTTCGTCTGGGAGGAAATCACGAAAAATACCTGTCGCGATCTGGTTCACCAACAAGATACCGAGAATTGGATTCATGATCTTCAGTATGGTATTGCGTTTCATGGAGTTTCTCCTTCTTGTTCGGCTCATCCTCTTCCAGTAGGTCTTCCCTTCGATGAAGGTCTGGTGGGCGTTGTGGGCCAGCCTATCAAGGAGAGGGTTGGCCAGGAGCGGATCATCAAAGAGTCCCATCTATTCATCCAGGGGTCTTGAGCTCGTAATCACGGTTGAGGCCAGCTGGCACCGTTCAATAATTGCCTCGTACAGGTCTGGGGACGGAGCCGCTGATCAGAAACTGCTCCTGGATACCGTTGGGGCAGTCCCCGGGTTCTTCCTGAAAGCAACAGGTTTGATAAAACAGGAAGCATGCTCGCTTTCAAGCGGTAAATGACTCCTAACTTAATAAGCTCGTTGACATTTATCGAGTACCATAGCAGAATGGAACAAACATCCTGTACGAAGAGTTGGAAGCCAGAGGAGGTTATTGCAAAGATATAATATGAATGATTCATCCTTCCTCGGACTGGTTCAAAATGCCGCGCTGTTGCTGGCAGTGGCTTTCATCTTTGATGCGGCCGCGACCAAGTGGCACGCAGGCCAAACGTTGTTTAAGCAGGTGATTGTCGGTCTCGCTCTCGGTGCCATAGGCATCATCATCATGCTAACACCCTGGACATTCAAGCCTGGAATCGTGTTTGATACACGTTCGGTGCTGATCGGTATATCCGGACTTTTCTTCGGGTCATTTCCCGCCGTGATAACGATGGCGATGACAGCAGCTTTTCGTTTCTATCTTGGAGGGACAGGTATATGGACGGGTGTTGCCGTGATCCTTGTGTCAGGATTGACTGGAATCGCCTGGCGGTACTTTCGCCGCCGGTCCCTGGCCGAGATTTCCTGGGGCGAACTCTACCTTTTTGGCATGGTGATTCATTTGGCTATGTTGGCCACAATGTTCACGCTGCCCATGGATACAGCTCTGCGGGTGCTTTCAAACATCAGCCTGCCGGTCCTGGTGATCTATCCACTGGGAACCGCTTTGCTGGGAACATTGATGGCCAACCGGCTGCGCCGCGAACAGGCGGAGGATGAACGCAATAAATTGCTATCGTGGCAGCAGGGTGTCAACCTTCTCCAACAATCGCTTCTTGCGCCGGCTGCGCTTGAAGAAAAGCTCAGGGCTGTAACTGACAGCATTGTCAGTCTCTTCGGCGCCGATTTCAGTAGAATCTGGCTGATTCAGCCAGGTGATCTGTGCGAAAAGGGCTGCGTCCATGCGGACGTGCATGAGGGGCCGCATATCTGTCGTTATCGTGACCGGTGTCTGCATTTGCTGGCGAGTTCGGGCCGTTACACACATACAGACGGCAAGATTCACCGCCGCGTTCCCTTCGGTTGCTACAAGATCGGACGCGTCGCATCGGACGATGATCATAAGTTCCTCACAAACGACGTGCAGAATGATCCTCGGGTTCACGACCGCGAATGGGCACGGGAACTCGGACTCGTGTCCTTCGTGGGATACCAGCTGCGTGTTCCCGGCGGAAGGACGCTCGG
This sequence comes from Syntrophorhabdaceae bacterium, assembly GCA_028698615.1. Taxonomy (NCBI): domain Bacteria; kingdom Pseudomonadati; phylum Thermodesulfobacteriota; class Syntrophorhabdia; order Syntrophorhabdales; family Syntrophorhabdaceae; species Syntrophorhabdaceae bacterium. Next base: position 37,625 of record JAQVWF010000008.1, on the reverse strand, counting down.
GGTTCTGTCCCTCTTCGCTAAACACCCGATATCTTCCCCGGAAGACGCAATACTGGATGGGCTCAGCAGCACCGTCGCCCTGGTTATCCAGAGAGACATCGTTGAGAGGTCGCTTCTGAATAGCGAGGAAAAGCACCGACTCTTGTTTGACAGTGCCGGTGACGCGATCTTCATACACGACACACGAGCACGGATACTGGCAGTCAACCCGCTGGCCTGTGAACAGCTTGGCTACACCTATGAGGAGCTGATGTCCATGACGGTCGATCAGGTGGACTCACCGGGGGAAGCTTCGCACGCGCCGGACCGGATAGCCCGGTTGATGGATCAGGGTCACCTCACGTTTGAAACCGTGCATCAGCGCAAAGACGGTTCGCTCATTCAGATCGATGTGAGCGCGCAACGGATCACCTGGGATGGCCAGCCGGCGATGATGAGCATTTGTCGCGACATCACCTCCCGCAAACTCGCCGAAGAAGAGCTGAAACGGACCATGGAGAAGTTAAGAAAGAGCCTGGTGGGGACCATTCACGCAATGTCCTTAACGGTCGAGGCACGGGACCCCTATACTTCGGGCCACCAGATAAGGGTATCAAACCTTGCGCGAGTGATCGCCCAGGAGATGGGACTTCCGAATGATACCGTCGATACCATCCGTATGGCAGGCATCATCCATGACATAGGCAAGATATCGATACCCGCCGAGATCTTAAGCAAACCCGGTAAATTAACAGACATAGAATTCAGCCTCATCAAGGCCCATCCCCAATCGGGATACGACATAATCAAAAATACGGAATTACCGCATCCCATAGCCGAGATCGTTCTTCAGCACCATGAAAGGATGGACGGTTCAGGCTACCCCCGGGGATTAAAGGGTGGGCAGATCCTTCTCGAATCCCGGATCATCAGCGTGACCGATGTTGTTGAGGCCATGGCATCCCACCGTCCCTACAGGCCCGGCCTTGGTATCGATGCAGGTCTCGAAGAGATAGAGAAGAGCAAGGGCATCCTCTATGATGCCGATGCGGTTGACGCATGCCTTAGACTGTTCAGAGAGAAGGGGTTTAGTTTTAAAGCAACAAGGTTATAATTTGCTTTGTTTCTACCCGTAGTGATCAGTTCTCCAATTTATAGATTCTATCCGGGGGTAGGTGGAGCAAATATTTCCTTATGGTGGTCGGTATAATCAAATAGGTCTTGATATTATCAAGCACTTTCGGGAACCGATTCATAGCAGTGATCGCGCTTCAGCTATAACCTGCGCCTGAACCATTCGACGCTATTGTCGGGTCTTCCGCCCAATATCGACATATCTTGCCCTCCGAATTCTCCATCTTCATTGATGACAAGGTAGAAAGTCCTGTGATGCCGGATAGTTGATGAACGGCTTCGCGGCGGTATTGTTCTTGCTACGTAACCAATAACCAAAAGCTTTACGAATATGGACCGTCGGAGGGGTTATGAAAAAAACATTCTTGATCGTTCTTGCTTTTGCAGTTCTCATGGTGACCCTCGTGCCTGTCATCAGTGATGCCCGTGGCAGGTATCATCGCAGGCCCCATCATCATTATTCCCGCGGCTATCATTACGGCGCCGGATACGGCCTCATGGGAATGGCCGGCGGATTCATCGCCGGAACCATTGTGGGAAGCGCATTGTCCAGGCCCGGCCCGGTTTACGTGGTGCCTCCTCCTCCCCCCCCGCCGCCACGGGTATATTATTACTATCCCCCCCCTCACCAGGTATACGTCTATCCGTACTAGGACGCTGAAGGGCGGGCAAAACGGCGAGTTTGAAGAACACGCGTCTATCGGGGTAAGGCTCCTGCCCGATTCCCGCAGGTCATCGATCGCCTCAAAATCTCATTTGCTGTAAACTGCTTTACCGACGTACCCTTCCCGGAGAGGTAGCATAAGGAAGCCGCAAAGCCGAAAAACACCGGGAGGGTTTGCTTATGAAGACAAGATCCATCATGGTGCCCGGCGCCATCATTCTGGTATTTCTTCTTTTCGCATCGTCCGCGACGGCGCTGTGTGTGAAGGTATCGAAAGCCAACCTGAGGTCGGGCCCCGGAAAGAACCATGAAGTGGCGTGGCAGGTCTATATGTACATGCCGCTCGATAAGGTCGGGCAGTCTACGAACAAACTGTGGTATGCCGTCAGGGATAGCGACGGGGACACGTACTGGATTCATAAGAGCCTGGTAACCGGCAAGTACCGGTGCGCCGTCGTGAGTGTGGAGAGCGCACGGGTACGCAGGGGACCGGGAACGCGCTTCTCGACCGTCAAGGAAAGCCCGGCCCGCAAGTACTATACCTACAGGGTCATTTCCTCAAAAAAAGGGTGGCTGAAACTCCGGGACGAATGGGGCGATACAGGATGGATAAGAAAAGACCTCGTCTGGATAAGGTGATCATTAATTTCTTCCGGAAATGGGCAGGATCTGGCCGACATTTATGTGGGTGCAGCGCATGAACCAGCGCGGACGAGAAAGGTCACGTGGACGTAAGAGGTAAGGGCAAGGAGCAGATCGGTACGGTCGGTGTACAGGTTACGATCTTCGTGCAAGGATCATGGGGCAGTCCCGGTTGCTCGGACGGCAGATTCCCTGGCCTTGTGGGCAAGGTCGATGGATTGACCGAGGATGTTGAGGCAGAGGGCGGGGTTGTGAAAACCCATGCTGTTTTCGGCGGCGACAAAATCCCAGTACCACTGAGCTTTTCTCAGATCTTCTTTTGCCTTGTCCAGGTCCCCCTTGTTCACTTCTTTGGAGGCAATGGCCCTTGCGAGGGCCTCGTGGGTCTTTGAGATCGCCGTGCCCGCCGTGTGCTGCAGTTCCCATACGCTCTTCTGTGTTGCCTTCACCCGGTCAAGAAGCCATTTTGTCTCCTGGGGATGGCATCGCTGGCAGGACGCATCGGCGTGTTGCATAGGACTTGTCACCCAATGGGAGCTGTATTTTCTTCCTTTCTCCCGCATGTAGGGCATGTGGCAATCAGCGCAGGATATGCCGGCCCTGGCATGAGTGCCGCCGGAGAATATCTCGAACTCGGGATGCTGGGCCTTCAGCATCGTCGTCTGTGAATCGGGATGGACCCAGTCGCCTTCAAAGCCGCCCGGCTTTCCGCTGTAGAACGCATAGACCTGCTCTGGATGAAGCCCTTTGCCCCAGGGGAAGATCACGCGAGATGTTTCGGGTTCGAAATAATATTCGCTGTGGCACTGGCCGCAGACGTAGCTGCGCATCTCTTCTCTGGGTGCCTTCGTGACGTCGATGCCCTTTCTCTGCATGGCCTCGATAAAAGCCGGATTGACAACGCGCAGTTCCATGGTGGCTGGATTATGGCAATTCGCACAGGTGATGGCGTGTTTCATCTTCGCGAACAACTCTCCCAGGGGTTTCTTCGCGTAGGCCTGTCCCGAGTTCTTATAGATATCGATGATATGGGCCGATTTGCAGGTCATGCAGGCTCCCGGACTCTGGAGGGTGATCCGTTTGGACTCCTTGAGGTCGGTGAGGGCATAGGGATGTCCGCGGTCTTCCGTGTAATCCTTGCCGAAGGCCATGCCTTTGAAGTTCATGAGTATCTCGGGCTGCCTGAGGGAGTGCTGGAATTTCACGGAACCGCCGAAATCAGTGGGAGATGCGGACATCTCCAGGTTCCTCTGAAAACTCCCAAACTGGAGGGGGTAATGACGGCCCCAGACGGCAGGATCGTATTCCCCTTCGGGGATGGCTCTTACCTCTGACGTGTCCGAGGGTTTCAGAAAGAAGGAACGTACCGTTGCCACTCCCACAAGGATGAGGACGGCGGCGATCACAATAGCTGCAATCGATCCCCTATTCAAATCCAACTCCTCCCTGTTCCATGGGCCGTCCGTGGACGAGAAACCTGTGACACTTCATGCAGTCGACCGCGCCCTTTGCCATGGGCGTGCTCTCGACGGTGGAAAAATGACACCTCAGGCAGTTGGCGTTTGCTATCGTTCGTGCGTGACCCGTGAGCTTGATGGTGAAAGGGTATGTTCTCATGGTTTCTCCCGCCACGTCACGGATGCCCGCATAAGCCTTGTAGGCCACGGAGTAGGCGAGGCTGCCGCGGGGTACGTGGCACTCTATGCAGGCGAACTGCTTGTGTCTGGAAGCCTTCCAGGCGAAGTAATTGTTTTCCATGCTGTGGCATGAGCCGCAAAAGTAGGAGATCCCTCCAAAATGATAACCCGAAAAGATGGCGACCATAATGACGGCCCCGAGACAGGTCCCTATGCCGATGAGTCTCCAGACATGTCTCTTTATGACGGCATCAAAGTCGGCCCTCTCGCTGTCTTTTCGGGGAGGCATCTGTTTTCCTTGATCTGCTATGTCCAATAAAAACAGTTTAGTATGGAGGGGTATCCCCGTCAATCAAAAAGACCGTTTCAGGTTCCAGGGGAAACACAAAAAGCACCCGCGAATTTTTATTGTTTGTCTGAAACCTGAAACACGGAACCTGAAACCTTTCTTGTCCTTGACGAACCGAGTATTAGCAATATAATTGAGATATGGACTGTCTTCTGGATTGTGAGCGGGTAACGGTGCGTAAGCGCGCGGTCCTTTTGTTGAGGTGATTAGACGTCTAATTTACCCAGGAGGTGTTGTATGGCAGCAGTAAAACCGAAGGGGAAAAGCAAGGTCACCCGTAAGAAGACGCCAAGGGCCAGGAGTTCTGCTGTGGATAAGAGCTTCATGATGGCCTTGCAGGCGCTTGAAGAGATGGCGACAAGACAGATCGGCTCAGCCAAGGACCCATTTAAGACGGGGATCAGGATCGTCGGTGAAATAAAGAAGATGACACTGCGCCTCGAGAACGAGATAGAAGACGACTCAAGGTCGATGACCGAGGCCTACGATTCCGGACCCGGCGTGGTCGGCATGGGCATCGGGGTCTTATAGACCTGGACCCGATGCGTCGGGTCGGAAAGGCCGAAAGGTGACAGGTGAAACACGATGCCTGTCACGGTTCATTCAAACCTGGCAAAAGAGAGAAATGTTCTTCACGGATGCGCAGGGGGTTCCGTCTGAATGCCGTGAATATGCGGAAGGCTCCTCGGACAGATGGGTGGCTCTTGTGGACAAGCTTTTCCGGGAGAACTATACTATGGTCAATTTCCGCAGTTTTGAGAGGGCATCATCAGGGATAGATTCACACCGGACGAAATAGAAAAGGCGTTGGGAATGACCCTGCCGGGGTATGAAGCCCAGCGGCGCATGTCGCCGTCGCATCGGGAGTTCGTGCCGCCCGCCGGCAAAGGTCCGCCTTTCACGGGAGCCGTTCTCCTGCTGCTCTATCCCGGGAATCAGGGTGAGCTTCTAATCCCCCTTACGGTCCGTACAGAGAATGTGGCGGTTCACAAGGGACAGGTCAGTTTCCCCGGAGGGGCCTGCGAGCCCCAGGACGCCTCACTGACCCACACCGCTCTTCGCGAGGCCTGTGAGGAACTGGGGGTTTGCAGTGACGATGTGCGTATCATGGGGGCGTTGACACCACTGTACATAGAACCGAGTAATTTTCATGTTCATCCCTTTGTGGGCTATCAGGCCCAGCGGCCGTTCTTTGTTCCTCAGGCCATCGAGGTCTTCGAGGTCCTTGAGACGCCCATCTCCCATTTCTTTGACGAAAAGAACATCGGGTCCGAGGACTGGTTGATAGGAGGGACTATGAGGCACATCCCCTATTTCGATGTCTATGGACACAAGGTGTGGGGGGCGACGGCGATCATCCTGAGCGAGTTCGTCGCAATTCTCGAAGGCCTTCGAACCAGACCGGATCCGGGCGTTCAGGGGACAAGGTGACCGCGGGTGAGGATGTCGTGCCGGATCTCTCGCAGGGGAAGCAGCAGATGCCCGTTAGACTGAGTGAAGACGAATTTGACCGTATTGTCGCGCACGCCGTGAACAGGATACCCCATGAGATCCGTAAGTACCTGGACAACATTGTCGTCACCGTAAAAAAACGCCCGTCACGGCAAATGATGCAGGAGATGGAGATATACCCCGATGACGCTCCCCTGGGGTTTTTTCAGGGTGTCCCCCTCATCGCACGTTCGGCGACGACGCCTCCCCTCTACCCCGACATGATCTACCTCTTTCAGGAGCCCCTCGAGGACATCTGCGAAACCCGCGAAGAACTGGAAGAAGAGATCGAGGTGACTGTAGTTCACGAGGTAGCCCACTACATTGGCATGACGGAAGAACGCCTGGCGGAATTGGGATACGGGTAGGGACGGTTTCGGGTTTCAGGGGAAAGACGATCTCGAGTCCCGTTGGGTGTTTGCCTGAAACTTGAAACCTGGAAGGGTTACCTGAAGTAGGGTTCGCCGAAGGTGTTAAGGAAGACTATCTCCGCAAGAGGTTTACGCGGCGTTTCACGGGGAGTCTCATCGAAATAGCCCATGGGAGCCATCTCGGCGATGCAGTATCCTTCGGGGATCTTGAGGACGGCTTCAGCTTGTTTCGCATCGAAGCTGCCCACATGGACGGTGCCGAGGCCGAAATTCCATGCGGCGAGAACGATGTGCTCCATTGCGATGCCAGCGTCGAACATGAACCAATCCCCTTTGTTCGTCGTGGGCGTCCCCCTGTAACAGCCTGAAACACCTTTTTTCGCAGCAACACAGATGACGACGGGCGCCTGGATAATGGCGGCCCGGGCAGGGTTTGTCGGCCCAAGGCAATCCTGAAGCCCTTCCTTGACTGCGCTGTCGCTCACGACGATGAAGCGGCATACCTGCGTGTTTGCCCAGGAAGGCGACCGCCGTGCGGCCTCCAGGATCTCTCCCAGTATCTCATCGGGCACCGGGTCGGTCCTGTATTTTCTGACACTCCGTCTTTCCTGTATAGCCTTCAAAAGATCCATATTATCCATTATGCGACGAGAGTCGCCGCGGTGTCAATACAGAAAAGGTTCCAGAGCTCAGGTTTCAGGTCTCATGCAAAGATCGTGGGGCAGCCGTTATCTCTCGTCTGCATGATCGGACCCAAAGAGGTCTTATCATAATCTTTTGAACCTGAAACGTGAAGCCTGGAACCGCTTCTATTTCCTGAGCAGCATCGCGCCGCTTGAGTAGCCTCCGCCGAAGACCGTTATCACGATGAGGTCGTTCTTTATGAATCTTTCCCAGTTCTGCGAAAGACAGATGACGGTGCTCGCACAGCCTGTATTGCCTGTGTCCTCTATATTCGAGATCACCCTGGAATTGTCCAGCCCGAGGGCCTTTGCAACGTGGCCCATGATCCTGGCATTTGCCTGATGAGGGATGAGGTAGTCGATGTCCCCGAGAGAATACGCGTTCTTTTCCGTTATGTCCCGCGCTTCTGCCGCCATAAAGTTGCAGGCGTGGACAAAGACGTCCCGCCCATGGGGCATGGTAAGGCCTCCGTTGGAGGGTCTCAGGTTTACCGCCCCGATTCCTTTGCCGATGTGGCCGAGACCCGAGGTGTGAACGTCGACGACCTCGATGTCATCGGGGGAGCATCGCCCGGCGGAAATGAAGGCACAGCCGGCGCCGTCCCCCCAGAGGTGGCCCGACCGGTCGTCGTCCTCTATGTATGCGAAATTGTGTTCCGAAGCGATGACGAGGGCCTTCGTCGCTTTTCCTGTGGCGAAATATCCCTCGACGATCTCGATGGCATTCACAAAAGAGGAGCATGCCGAGGTGATCGTAACGGCCACGGCCCGTGGTATATTGAAATGTCCCTGCATGGCATGAGCAAGGGTACCCACCGTATCGTAGGGCGTATATGTCGCTCCCACGATAAGATCGACATCTGCGATCTGATAGGGAAGCTTGCCGACAAGGGGCGTTATGGCATCAATGGCCATGGTGTGGGCGTTCTCGGCGTCTGTGGCCCTTGTCCTTTGCCGGATACCCGACCTTTTGAATATCCACTCGTCGGTGAGCCCGTTAAGCTCGGTGTAGTGTTCGTTGCCGACTGTCGTGCTCGGCAAATAATGTGAAATTGCATTTATATACATATGAACTAAGCTCCAATCTTCATTTGTACGGGGCGTTCACAGCAGATTTTACGTGTTAGGTGCGCGGTCGGGGCACGAATATCACTTTCCCGTTGACAGCCCTTCTGATGTTATATAGGATTCTCTGAATGTTTTCAAGTAATTCAGGAGACGGTCGGTCCATGGGTAGTGCGGAAAGGCTCGAAAGGGCAGCGAAAATAGTCGCCGGAGGGCTTGATGAAAAAGGCGCCGGGGAGATTCTCGGGCTCATGGGGGTCACCGGTTTTCCCCTTGAGACCCTAAGCGAATTGAGGCTTTACAGCGAATTTCTTCCTGCGGTCGATGATTACGGTTATACGCAAAGTCAGCGTTTCCTCCATTTTCTCTGGGATGCCCTCGATAAAAGCCCCGTTTGTCTCAATGCCGGGTTTTCAATTCCCTTGAGACGCATTATCGCAAAGGCCCTCTTCAGGAAATGCGGGAAGAATTTCATCGCTGAGGAAAATGTGCGTTTTAATTACGGCCAGGGCATCGAGGTGGGTGACGACGTGTTTTTCAATCGCGGCGTTTATCTCGATTCGAAGGGCGGCATCACCATCGGGAACAGTTCGGGGCTTGCCGAGAACGTACACATCTTTACCCATTCCCACAGCGAGTCGGACCACAGACAACGCTCCTACAAAAAGGTTGCCATAGGCAATTATGTGGTCGTATATACTGCATCCATCATCCTTCCCGGGGTTCTCATAGGAGATGAGGCCATAGTGGGGGCCGGGTCCACAGTCACCCGGGACGTGGGGACCTCCATGATGGTGGGAGGGAGGCCGGCGCAACCCCTGCGAAAACGCCGGAGCGAAGATCGTCATGGCAGGGACCTCTGCCACCTGTGGCTCAAGGACGGTGTCTTCCAGGACGAATAGACTCCGCCCCCGGTTGCCCGGATGCTCGCTATTTCGTTATCCGCCCGAGGTCGTGATGACCTCCGCTCCCTTTACTTTGAAGGGGGTCTCTGTTAGAATTAGCTTCGATCGTGCCCATGGTGAACAAGAAGACCCTGATCCTCATCTGCTTCGTCTGCCTCTGTCTCTTTCTTTCCTGCGGAAGAAAAAAGGACGCGACGCTCTACGACGCCCAGGGGAAACCCGCCTGCGGGGACATGATAATAACAGGCTCGATAGGGGAACCCTCGAACCTGATTCCCATCCTGGCCAGCGATTCATCGTCTCACGAGATCGCTTCCTATGTCTACAACGGTCTCGTCAAGTATGACAAGGGTCTGAACATCGTTGGGGACCTCGCCGAATCCTGGGACATCTCGAAAGACAACCTGTCCATAACCTTCAGGCTGCGAAAGGGCGTCAAATGGCACGATGGCAGCCAATTTTCGGCCCGCGATGTCATGTATACATACCAGGTGACGGTCGATCCCAAAACCCCCACAGCCTATTCCGGTGATTTCAAACTCGTCAGGAAGGCCGAGGTCCTCGATGACCATACCTTCAGGGTCACCTATGACAAACCCTTTGCTCCTGCCCTCATCAGCTGGTCCGTGGCGATGCTGCCCAGGCATCTCCTGGAAGGGAAGGATATCACCACCTCGCCTCTCAGGCGAAAGCCCGTAGGTACCGGGCCTTTCGTCTTCACCGAGTGGGTTCCCGGCGACCGCGTAATCCTTACCGCCAACCCGGACTACTTCGAGGGAAGGCCCTTTATCGGACGGTACATGATGAAGATCATCCCCGACAGCGCTACCATGTTCCTTGAACTCAAGAACAACTCCATCGACCTCATGGGCCTGACGCCCCTGCAATATGTCAAGCAGACCGATTACCCCGCGTTCAAAAGGGAATTCAACAGGTATAAATACCTCGCTTTTGCCTATACGTACATTGGCTATAATCTTCGCCACGGCCTGTTCAGGGACAAAAGGGTCCGCCAGGCCCTGGCCCACGCGATAGACAAACAGGAGATCATCGACGGGATCCTCCTCGGCCAGGGAATTGAAGCGACCGGCCCTTTCAAGCCCGACATGTGGGCATACAACGGTGCCGTGAAGAGATACGAGTACAGTCCGGAAAAGGCCATTGCGCTCCTCAAGGAGGCCGGATTCGAGCGCGATGACGGCGGAGTCCTCCGGAAGAACGGAAGACCCTTCGAGTTTACCATTCTCGTCAATCAGGGGAACGTGGTGCGTATCCAGAGTGCGGAGCTCATCCAGCGCAGGTTGTCCGCCATAGGCATTACGATGAAGATCCGTGTCCTCGAGTGGGCGACGCTCATCAACGATTTTATTGACAAGAGGAACTATGAGGCGGTCCTCCTGGGCTGGACGATACCCAATGACCCCGATCTTTTCGATATCTGGCATTCGTCAAAACAGGGACCGAAGGAATTGAACTTCATTGGTTTCGAGAACAAGGAGGTCGACGATCTGCTCGTCAGCGCGCGCCACGTCCTTGACCGCGGGGAGAGGAAGAAATATCTCGACCGTTTTCAGGAGGTCCTCTCCGAAGAGCAGCCCTACACGTTCCTTTTTGTCCCATACAGCACGGTGGCGCTCCACCGGCGTTTCAAGGCAGTGGAGCCGGCTCCGGCGGGCATCATGTATAATTTCATCAAGTGGTATGTTCCGGAAGATCAGATGAGGTACAGGTCGAATGCTGCGGTATCTCCTTAAACGCCTTTTTTTCATGGTGCCCATGGTCTTCGGGATCACCCTTATCTCCTTTGCCGTGATCCATCTCGTGCCGGGGGAGCCGGGGATGCTTGAGGCAGAGATGAACCCAAAGGTCACCAAGGAGGCTCGTGAGCGTATCCGTGCATTCTACGGTCTCGATAAGCCAGTCTATGTCCAATACTGGACGTGGTTTAAAAGGATCGTACGTCTCGACTTCGGCACATCCTTTGCCACCGACAGGCGTCCTGTCATCGATAAGATCAAGGAAAGATTGCCCGTAACCATCCTCATTAATCTCCTGTCCATGGGGCTTATCTTCATTTTCGGTATACCTATCGGCATCTATTGCGCCCGCTACAAGGATACGATCATGGACAAGCTCCTGACCTCCTTCGTGTTCGCGGGATACGCCGCGCCAACTTTCTGGGTGGCCCTCCTTGCGATGATCTTCTTCGGTGTCTACCTGGAGGTTTTTCCCGTGTCGGGTATCAAGTCCTACGATTTCGGGGAGATGAATATCTTCGAGAAGATCTTTGATGTTGGCTGGCACCTGGTGCTTCCCGTGGGCATCTCGGCGGTGGGCAGTCTCGCAGGTATCTCACGGTACATGAAAAGCAGTCTCCTCGAGGTCCTGAGGCAGGAATATATCACCACGGCATACGCCAAGGGACTTCCCGGGAGCATGGTCATCAGAAAGCACGCTCTCCGCAACGCGCTCCTGCCCGTCATCACCATCCTCGGTCTTTCCGTTCCAGGCCTCATTGGCGGCAGTGTCATATTCGAAAGCATCTTTTCCATTCCCGGCATGGGTCAGCTTTTCTATTTCAGCGTCATGGCCCGCGATTACCCCACCATCATGGGAATCCTCGTTATTGGCGCTTTCCTGACGCTCGTCGGCAACCTGATAGCCGATGTCTCGTATGCGGTGGCAGACCCGAGGATAAGGATAGGATAGAGAAGGCGGTTTCAGAGTTTCAAAGTTGCAGGGTTTCAGAGCTGATGATGAGATCTCTTCCAGAGTGTTCTTTCAGATGTCCTATATGTTCTATAGGTCCTATCGTTTCCCATCCTCTCTCCGGTGCGCCATGAAGAAGCGCCTCAGGAGCCTGACTCTCGTGGCAAAAAAGCTTGCCCACACGGTGAAGAACGTTTTCAAGAAATACCAGGCGGACCATGCCAACATCATGGTGTCCTCCATATCGTTCTATGTCCTGCTCACCTTCATACCCTTTACGCTCTTTTCTCTTTTTATCCTCGGTTATGTGATCGATGTGAGCCATCCTGCCATCGAGATGGAAAAATATATCGCCCGGGCCATACCGGCGCCCTATAATGCGATCATCGTCAAGAAGGTGCTCAGGGAGATAAACGTCATATCCCTGTCGAAAAGGCTTTCCGGTCCATTGGGGCTCCTTTTTCTCCTCTTTTTCACATCCCGGCTTTTTGCCGTGCTGCGCCCGTCCTTCCAGCTGATCTTCGACAAGACTCGCAAGGGGTTCATCAAGGGCAAACAGGAGGAATTCCTCCTTACCCTCGCCTTTGCCTTCATCCAGACCCTCATCTTTTTCAGCTACGTTTTTTCCGTGATCATTCAGGTGAAGGTGGTGGAGGCCTTCGGCGGAGCGGTCACGCGGGCTTCCGTCGTGCAGGTCTTCTCAGTCCTCGACCTGCTCCTCGTTGCCGGGATGTTCTGCTTTCTCTACTACTTCCTGACCCCTGTGAGGGACAAGAAGAAACTGATCCTCACATCTTTTCTGGGGGCTGTCCTGTGGCATGGGGGCAAGTATTTCTTCCAGTATTTCGTCCTCTATATAGGACGGTTCACGACCTTTTTCGGCACCTACGGTGTCTTCATCGCCTTTCTCTTCTGGGTTTATTTTTCCGTCTTTGTTTTTGTGACGTGTGCGGAGCTGCTGGCGGTTTCTCTGGAACCTCCCGTCAATGAGCCTCGGCCCAACTATGCCCGATTCCGATGGAGACAGTGAGGGGAACACTGAGTTCTATCACCTTTTCCATTTCCTCCCTGACGAGTTCCTCCATTGCGCCGGCCTCATCGCCGGTCACTTCGCAGAGCAGTTCATCATGTATCTGCAGGATGAGCCGTGAAGACAGCCCTCTGCGCCGTATGGCCCCGTGGATGTTGATCATGGCCATCTTGATGATGTCCGCGGCTGAGCCCTGGATGGGGGTGTTCATTGCCACCCGCTCACCGAGCTGACGAACGATGGGATCTGAGTTTCCCAGCTCCGGTATGAACCGCATCCTTCCCAGGAGCGTCCTGACGAACCCCTTCGTCCGGGCCTCTTCGATCACGCTGTCCATGAAGGCCCTCACGGCCTTGTGACGCTCAAAATAACTGTTGATGTACTGCTGGGCCTCCCTCTGATTGACGCCGAGTTCCTTGGCGAGGCCGAAAGCGCTCATGCCGTAGATGATGCCGAAATTGATGACTTTTGCGGCGCGGCGCATGTCGGGCGTGACCAGACCGGCTCCCACCCGGAAAACGCCCTGGGCAACAGTGGAATGGATGTCCTCATTCCTGTGGAAGGTCTCTATGAGTTCCTCATCCCGTGACAGGTGCGCCAGGACGCGAAGCTCGATCTGGGAATAGTCCGAAGAGAGAAGAAGGCATCCGTCTTCGGGCACGAAGGATTCACGGATCCTGGGACCCTCCTGGCCCCGAATGGGGATGTTCTGGAGATTGGGATCGCTGCTGGAGAGTCTTCCTGTTGCCGCAACCATCTGGTTGAAGGTCGTGTGTATCCTCCCCGTGTGGGGGTTGATGAGCGTGGGCAGCACGTCGATGTAGGTGTTCTTCAGTTTTGTCAGCATGCGGTACTCGAGGATCATCGCGGGAAGGGGATGGTTCTCGGAGAGTATCTCCAGGACGGCGGTATCCGTTGAGAACCCGGTCTTTGTTTTCCTGACGGGGGGCAACCCCAGGGTATCGAAGAGCACCCGGGAAAGCTGCTGCGGGGAATTGATGTTGAAAGGTCCATCGGAATGAACGTATATCTCCCTGACGATTCCCGTGAGACGCCGGTCGAAATCGCGGGACAATTCTCCGAGCTTGCGCCTGTCCACCCTGACGCCGGCCCTCTCCATGTCGGCAAGCACCCCGACGAGGGGCAATTCCGTCCCGAAAAAAAGATCCGAGAGCACAAGTTCGTTGAGCTGTGCGCGGAGGGCATCGGCAAGGTCCGGAAGATATGTGGCAAGGCCGCGAAGGGAGGATGCCGTATCCATCGCGGAAATGTCGGCATCGAGATATTCTTCCAGGATCGGTCCGGGAGTGAAGTCCTTGCGCAGGGGGTTTACGAGGTATGCGGCGAGCATGGTGTCGAAGACCTTCTTTTCGTTCAGGAGATCGCCTGCCACCACGAAGAAAGGTTTGAGATTGTGGGCGATGATCTCCTTCGCGTTTCCGATGACCGCGGCCAGATCGGCTTTGTCCGCGGAAAAGAAGACCCCTTCGCCGTCGAAAGCGGCGAAGGCTTCGAGTTCCATGGTGCCGGCGTTCTTTCCCTGAAAGGCGGCGGCGATGGACACCCGGTCCGCTGTTAATTCGGCGAGGGTCTTTTCCCCCACCTTCTTTTTCTCTTTTCCCTCAATGCGGATCTCGCGGTACAGAGAGGTGAGCTCCAATTCCCTGTAGAGCCTGCGGAGTGTCTCAAGGTCCTGCGGCCTTTCGGAAAGGTCTTCCACGCCGGTTTCGATGGGTACGTCATACCGAAGGGTGGCAAGCTTCTTGCTCATTTCCGCCTTTTCCCTGCCCGAGACAAGCCTTTCTCTGACGGCCTTTTTCCTTATTTCAGCGAGTCTGTCGTAGATGTTCTCCACGGATCCGAGAGAGGCGACGAGTTCACGGGCCGTCTTTTCGCCGATGCCGGGAACGCCGGGGATATTGTCGGAGGCGTCGCCGCACAGCGAAAGGTAGTCGACGACATTCCGGGGAGGCACGCCGAACTTTTCCATTACCTCGCCCTCGCCGATGAGGAGGTTCTTCATTGAATCCAGAATGCGGACCTTTTCTCCCACGAGCTGCATCATGTCCTTGTCGCCCGTAACGATGAAGGTCATCACATCATCGCGTGCCTTTAAATGCTCCGTGATGGTGGCTATGATATCGTCCGCTTCGAAGCCTTCCTTCTCGATGACGGGCAATCCCATGGCATCGATGATCTTCTTTACGAATGGCACCTGGAGGGAGAGATTGTCAGGCATAGCGGGGCGCTGGGCCTTGTATTCCCTGGAGATCTCCTCCCTGAAGGAAGGTCCCGGGGAGTCAAAAACAACGATGAGGGTGTCGGGGTTCTCACTGTTGCGGAGCTTTCTCAACATGCTTACGAAGGCATAGACGGCGTTTGTCGGGACTCCCCGTGAATTGGAGAGGTGAGGGGTGGCATAGAATGCGCGATAAAGATAAGAATGTCCATCAACGAGAAAGACGCGTTTATGCGTCCCGGGGGTCGTGTTCTCAGTCATGTATCCTTCCTGGTCTTAATATTATTCCGGTACCGGTATGGTAAAGCGGGTCTTTATCTTGAAGGTCCGTCTTTCGGGGAACCGGTATATGGTGACCGAAAAGGTCTCCTCGAGGGTCGAGAGGAACCTTTCGATGTCTTCCTTGTTCTTCATTGTGACGGTGAACCAGAGATCCAGTTCTCCCGTGCGTTCGTAGTTGTGGGTGACTGCCGGCTGCGCGCTCACGGCCCGGGCGAGTTCCTCGAGGCGCCCGTGAGGGGCGGCGACACCGCACAGAAGGCTTACGTACCCCATCCGTTTGGGATCGAGCACCGGGCCGATCCGTCGTATGTAGCCCCGGAGCTTGAGGCTCGCCACCCGCTGCCTTATCTCCTCACCGCCAAGGCCGATCTCTGCCCCTATGTCGTCAAAAGGCTTTTCCGTGAGAGGGAACTCTTCCTGAAGCATGTTGAGTATCCGCCTGTCGATAACATCCATTCCGTTCAGGGAATCCTTGTCCATTCGGGCATACCCCTTCAGAGAAAACGCTCGAAGCGTTCGGCGGCGGCCTTGCAGATGGGACATATTTCAGGCGGTCTTTCCCTGGCGCAAAGGTAACCGCACACCCTGCATCTCCATACGGGGAGAGACGGCCGGGCCCACTGCGCGGCGGACTCATTGCCGCGGGCACGGGTGCCTTCCGCAGGCCTTCTTTCGGGAATGGATGAAAGCCGGAGGTCTCCCCGGAGAATGTCCTGCGAGACGTAGAGGGCGCAGAAACATGAGCCATGTTCGCCGAGATCGGCATCCCGGTAATCGCAGGGACAGACGATATCAAGATCGTCTTCTTTTTCCCCCGAGGCAAGCCTGCAGGGACACGCCGGGTAGCCGTACCGTTCGAGGTTAGTCACAAGCCCATGAACAAGGGCCTTCACAAAGACGGTGTCGGGATTAAGATGGTATCCCGATGCCCTTGTCCGGGCCAGGAGGTCTTCGTAATAGAGATCGACCTCTCTTGAATTTTCCGCCGGACCTTTGTTCATAGCCCGAGGGCCTTCCTCGCGGTGTCTTCATTGAATCCGATGATGCACGTTTCACCGTTCACGACGAGCGAAGGAAAGGAACATTTCGGATTCCAGCGCTTGAGGTCATCGATGACCCGCGCCTTCTCTTCATCTTCCAGCGTATCGACATCGACGTAGTCATAGCCGACATCCATTTTGGCAAGGAAGCTCTTCATCATTCTGCACCAGACACAGGTGCTCAGGGTGTAAAGGACGAGAGATCCCTTGTCCTTGCCGTCCACATGGGTCATTGCCATATCCGGTCCCCCTTTCGTACATCACGATTCCATATGCTGTTATGGTACCACAGCGCCCCCGCCGAAAAATAGATTTTTCTTTTCCCGCTTTCTTCAAAGATGTATCCTTACAGTACCTGTTCCCGCCGAATTCCACGCCCTCAAGAAGGACAACTTCTCACTGAAGGACGGCAAGGCGAAAGGGAAATTGGTATGATATACTATCATCAGTCAGAGAAAAAGGGAGGAGTTCCATGAAAAGGGTTTTTGTTCTGTCGATCATGTTTTTTGTCTGTTTCGTTGCTGTCTCCTCATTTGCCGCCGAACCCGCGAAGCCGGGCGAACCCTATGCGTGTCCCCGGGCCGTCAATGTGGAAGTCGGCATCAGGACAGGCGGTTCGGTGAGCGGCTGGGACGCGGTTCCCGCCAGGAGCACTTTCACGCTGGCGATCAAGGAGAACGCGGTGCGGGGCAATACCATGATCTGTCATTATACCAACGGCACGGTGGACTACAATCTCACAAAGGTCTTCCCCCGGGGAAAGGCCTGCCATCTGGCCCCGAACCAGTCGTTCATGTGCCAATAGAAGACGGTTTCAGGCAAAGGCAAAAAGAACCTTGCTGGCAGAGTATTTTGTTTTCCCCTGAAATCTGGAACTGACTTCCTGATCAGTGGAATCCCGACCAGTCGGCCCGCAGCCTGTTGATATCTTTGTAGACCGTGGAGTGGCGTTTCTTGTCGTACTCGAGGACGTAGTCCACGAAAGTGGGGAGGTAGCCCTGGGCCTTTAAGCTGCCGAGTATGTTCCCTACGTGGGTTTCAAGCCTTTCGCGGGGATTGCCTGCAATGTCGTCGAACAGACCCGATCTGAACCGCCTGATAAGGCCTTCGATAACAGCCACGAAGATGATGATCACCTTGCTTGGTATGAGCACATGGCCGCCGTGCATTTCAAGCTCCTTGAGCAGGCTGTCGAGGAATTTGACGACCGTTGCGTGATCAGCCGTCCTCAGGAGCGTTTCGATGAAAAAGATGAAGGTGTTGATGTACTTGTCGATATCGTTGATGTGTGATTTCAGCATCTCTTCGAAATACATGGTGTCCACTATCTGCCTGAGCGATCCCTCCTCGGGCAGGAGCAGGAGCTTGCGGTCCTCATACCCGCGCTTGGGCAGATACTCCTCGTATTCCACGTAATCGATCTCTCTCTTCAACGCCGCGCATTCTTTTCCTGGCTCGAAAAAGATGTCATCGAGGGCGATGCCCGATATATTCAGTGTCGATTCGAGCTTGTATGCTTTGAGATAGCCTTCGCCAAGGAAGGGAAGGATGACCCTGTTCCCGTGAACAAAGGTTGAGAAGTCGAGCCGTGTCAGGCCTCCGTGGGCGATGGCCCCCCGAAGCCAGAAATCGTTCAGGACACCCCAGGTGTAAATGGAGCGCGCCGTTTCCCTGACCTTGGCGAAGGACTTCGAGATGACGACAATGCTGTCGGAAAAAAGGAAATAGGTTACGTCCTTGTCACCCCGTTCATCGAGTGCCGTTATGAGCTTTTCATACCGGTTCTTGAGCTCGCCGGACAGGAACCGGGAGGTGAATCCCAGCACATCAAAGTAGGAAACATAGGCGCTCTCTGTAGTGGGTTGCTGCATGGTCTCCATCGCGTTCCGGTTCACATTATAAAATGCGACCTCCCGAAAATCAACCCTGTGATGCCTGACGGCGCGTCATGAAGCGGCGAACCGTTTTTTCTATCTCGACGGCGATGAACACGACGGACGACAGCACGAGGGTAAACATCAGCTCAGTGAAGCTCAGAGGTTCGGTCTTGAATATGGGGTTCAGAAAGGGTATGTAGATCGTTGCCATCTGCAGGACAAAGGTCAGCAGGATAGCGCCCAGGAGCGGTTTATTTGAGAGAAGCCCCTGCCTGAAGAGGGATTCCGTTTCCGACCTTATGGCAAGGACGTGGCCCATCTGGCTGAGGCAAAGGACCGTAAAGACCATGGTCTGCCAGTGAGCATGGCCTGTCGTGATGGACCATGCCTGTGTGAAGATCGAGGCGAACCCCATGAGAAGTCCTACCCAGATGATATGCGCAGTCATGCCATGGGCGAAAACACTCTCCTTCGGGTGTCGCGGCGGTCTTTGCATGATCCCCTCTTCGGCCGGTTCCGCCGCCAGGGCAAGGCCGGGGAGCCCGTCCGTGACAAGGTTGATCCAGAGGATATGAATCGGCAGGAGCGGAATAGGGAGCCCCAGAAAGGGTGCGAGAAAGATGGTCCATATCTCGCCCGAATTGCTGGTCATGGTGTACTTTATGAACTTCCGGATATTATCGAAGACCTTCCTTCCCGCCTTGACGGCCTTTACGATGGTGGCAAAGTTGTCATCGAGAAGTATCATGTGGGCCGCTTCCTTCGAGACGTCGGTTCCGGTGATTCCCATGGCAACACCGATGTCGGCGGCTTTTAGGGCAGGTGCGTCATTGACCCCGTCTCCCGTCATGGCAACGAACTGTCCCCGGTCCTGAAGGGCCTTGACGATCTTCAGCTTTTGTTCGGGGGCTACCCTGGCGTATACCTTGATGTGTTCGACCTTTTCCTCGAATTCCTCCAACGGCAGCTGTTCCAGTTCTCTCCCGGTTATTACGACGGTCCCGGGGCCATCTTCAAGTATGCCCAGCCGCCTGGCTATGGACCGGGCCGTCAGGGGGTGGTCACCGGTTATCATTACCGGTTTGATCCCTGCCGCCTTGCACATTGAGACCGCCTCTCTGGCCTCTTCCCTTGGAGGGTCCATCAATCCCGTGAGACCTATGATGGTAAGGCCCGTTTCCACATTCTCGGGGGTGATCTGCTCCGGCAGTGTCTCCCATTTTCTCATGCAAAGACACAATATTCTCATGCCATCGGAGGCCATGGCCTCGTTGACCCTGTTGATCTCATTGACGTCGATCGCTTCCAACCCACGTGATGTGAGAACATTGACAGCCCTGTCGATGAGAACGTCCAGGGCCCCTTTGGTAAAGGATATGATCTTGCCGTCAATCCCGGGCCTGCCATCGCCGGTCTGCAATGTGTGGAAAGTGGTCATGCATTTTCTGTCCGAATCGAAGGGGATCTCGGCAATGCGCGGAAAAATGTTCTGGAGGTTTTCCTTGTCAAAACCGGAATCTCTCGCAATATCATACAAGGCGGTCTCGGTGGGGTCACCGATCAGCCTGCCTTCCGTATCGGTCCTGGCATCATTGGACAGGGCGAGGCCCGTCATAAGATGGTAAAGAACCGAAGGCGGGGAGGCTCCGGCATCCTCCTCGCGTTTTTCACCTCGTGCCTCACTGCCTTTTCTCAGCTCTCCGTCAATGTATATCTCTTCAACGCTCATCCTGTTCTGGGTGAGTGTCCCTGTTTTGTCGGAGCAGATATAGGTTACGGACCCCAGGGTTTCGACGGCAGGGAGCTTTCGAATGAGGGCATTCTGCCTGACGAGCTTTTTCGCTCCCAGCGCAAGAGAAATGGTTATGACCGCGGGAAGGGCTTCGGGGATGGCGGCAACGGCAAGTGAGATGGCGGTTAGGAACATCAGCAGCGTCGGCTCTCCCCGCACGATACCGGTTACGAACACGATGGCGCATATGGCGAGAACCGCAAAGCCAAGCTTCTGTCCGAAGGCCGCAAGCCTTTTCTGAAGGGGAGTCTTTGAGTCCTTCTCTCCCTGCAGCATTGCGGCTATCTTGCCCAGCTCCGTGTCCATGCCCGTTGCCGTAACGACACCTGAACCCCGTCCGTAGGTGGTGAAGGTGCCCTTGTATGCCATGTTCTTTCGTTCCCCAAGGGCGAGATCCCTGTCGTGCAGCGCCTCGATGCCCTTGTCTACGGGGACCGACTCGCCGGTGAGGGCCGCCTCCTCGACCTTGAGATTCACGGCCTCCACGATTCTCATATCGGCAGGCACGATCCTCCCCGCCTCGAGAATGACCATGTCACCGGGAACGATATCGGGAACGGGAACGGAGGATACAGTTCCATCCCTGATAACGGTTGCCTCGGTCCCCGCCATTTTTTTCAGTGCCTCCATCGCCTTCTCCGCCCGGTACTCCTGCACGAAGCCGATAATGGCATTGATGACGACAATGACGATGATGGCGATGGTGTCCGACAGTTCGCCAATACACCCGGAAACCACGGCGGCTGCCATCAGGACAATGATCATGAAGTCCTTGAACTGGTCGAGAAACATTTGAAGGGCTGTTTTTTTCTTCTTTTCCTTCAGTTCGTTGGGACCGTACTGCGTGAGCCTTTTTGCGGCCTCTGCGGCGCCCAGGCCGCCTATTCCGGTTCCCAGGTGTTCGCAGGTTGACCCTATCTCTTCCTGGTGATAATGCACCTTGCTCATCGTTTCCCCTCTTCTTGACGAAATGGGTCGGCAATCCCGAGATCACACCTGCCGGGTATCGCCGCGGCAGAAACCTGGATTCGGGATCGCCGGACCGGCACAAGGACCTGCGTCAGACCGAAGCACCGACATGGTCCCGATACGGGTCATTCCCTCACAATCGCAGTTATTATAAAGCAAGAAGTGTAAAAATTCTATTCAAGATCCGGACAGGACCTCTTCGATGACCTTCCTGAAGTGCTCGATGGAATACGGCTTGGCGATTACGCCCGAAAAGCCGTACTTTCTATATTCCCGTACGATCGTGTCATTGACATACCCGCTTGATACGATCGCCTTTACCGCAGGGTTAATGGCAAGGATGTTCTCCATTGCCTCGCGTCCTCCCATGCCGCCGGCCACGGTAAGGTCGAGTACGACAAGGTCATAGGGCGAGCCCGACAGGGTGCTTTTCCTGAAGAGATCTATGGCCTCGGACCCGTCCCGGGCGAATTCGACATCGTATCCCATGTGCTTCAATATTTGCCCCGCCAGGTTCCGGACCTGTTCTTCGTCATCCATGCAGAGGACCTTTCTTCCCTTCCCATCCTCTACCGCATTGCCGGCAGGCCATGGTTCCACCTTCGCATCCCGGGCCTCTATATGGACGTGCACCGTGGTTCCCGCGCCGGGTTGGGATGTGACGGAGATATAACCGTTATGGTTTTTGATGATAGAATAGCAGATTGCCAATCCCAGGCCCATTCCCTTTTCACTGCCCATTTCCTTGGTCGTGAAGTAGGGATCGAAGACACGCTCGAGGTTTTCCGGTGAAATGCCGCACCCCGTATCCTGTACGGCAAGCCGGATATATTTGCCGGGAGAAAGAGGTCCCTCAGAATGGATGAGATCGACGTTCTGCGCGGTTATCGTTATCGTGCCTCCGTCGGGCATGGATTCGCGGGCGTTCGTGACGAGGTTGTGGATGACCTGTCGTATCTGTCCTTCATCGATCTGCGCCCTGTAGAGATCGTCGGGAAGCTCGTAGACACACTTCGAATTGGAGCCGCTTACCGTGAGTTCCGCCGTGTCACGGATAAGGTCATCGAGCATGGTAAGCCTTTTCACCGGTGCGCCGCCTTTGGCAAAGGTGAGAAGCCGGTAGGAAAGGTCCTTGCCCCGGATCGTTGCCTTCTCCGCTTCATCGAGTCTTTTCAGTGCTTTCTGGTCGGCGCTGAGGAGCATCCTGGCGAAGGATATGTTCCCGAGGATAACGGCAAGAAGGTTGTTGAAATCATGGGCGATGCCGCCGGCGAGGGTACCGATGGATTCGAGCTTCCGTGCTTTGAGGAGCTCGCCCTCCATCCTGTGCTGCTCGGTAACGTCGCGAAACACAATTACGGCGCCGATGAGTGTTGCATCTTCCCTTCGGATGAGGGACGCCGTGGCGGCGACGAGGTGTTCCGTTCCGTCGCGTCCCACCAGCGTGGAAGGGGTTGAAAGTGAGGCAGGTTCGGTGGTTCTCAGGATGGCCCCGACGGGATCATCGTTTGCCTGTGCACATTGTCCCCTGACAGGGAAGATCTCGGTGAATGACCGGCCTTCGGCCTCCTTCTGTGAGTATCCGGTGAGGGCTTCGGCGGCCCTGTTGATGAGTATGACCTTGCCCCCCGTATCGACGGTGATCACGCCGTCGCCTATGGACCAGAGCGTAACGGCAAGACGCTCCTTCTCTGCGGCCAGGGCATTTTCGGCAAGGGAGCGAACGCCGATCTCACGCCGGAGGTCGATATTTGCCTCGAGGAGCCTTTCTTCACTCTCTTCGAGGAGTTCCTTGGAAACCGTTGTCTCTTTGAGACGGGTCACCATGCGGTTGAAATCTTCCATCAATGTCCTGATCTCGCCAGACAGGACGGGTCGCACCGACACCCCGAAGTCTCCGTCATTGACCTTCCGTGTCGCCTCGCTGAGGTGTGAGATGCCGCGTGAGAAATACATGCCGATGACGAGGGCCGCAAGGGAGACGAGAAGGATACCCATACCCATGAAGAGAAGTCCCTTATCGCGAAAGGACCCGAGGAGAACCACCGTGGTGTCGAGAAGGTTCCTCGCCGTTTTTTGCTGAATTGCCCGGGCTTCCCTCAGGGGTTTCGTGAATTCGTCCAGGTAGGCGGTGACGAAGACACTGAGCCGCCTGCCATCGGCAGTGGACTGGGACAGAGGCACGATATACATGTATTTCTGCGCGGTGCTCCCATCGGGTTCTATCCAGTCAAAATAACCGCCCGACGGTTTGCCGCTGCGGTTCGCGTTGATGATCCGCCAGTATGCGGGAAGCGTTTTTTGGAAGGCCCGGGTACTGGTGTTTTCGACCTTGCGGTCCCGGTGAAAGCGGATGATGCCGGTGTTCGTTTCATGAAGGCCCGTAAATCCGCGTTCCCCGATGCCCTGCACGGCCACGCTGCGGAAGTTTGCATCGCGTCTCAGATCGCCGAGCGTCATATACGGATGGGATTGAATGGTGAGGTCGAGCTGTGCCGCGATGTCGTGGGCTTTCTGGCGGATCGATGTTTCACCGATCTTCGTGAGGAGGGAGGAGCTCTGGGTCCACTCCTCTTTATATCCTTCGTCGATGGCGCGCTGGATGCTTGATTCGAAACTGTCTGAGAAGGTATGGATGAGGATGCTGAAGATCGCGATGGGGATGAACCCGGCTATGATCGTCATGATGAAAAGACGGGACCCGAAACGTTTCGGAAAGAAGCCCGACAATTTCATTGGTTAGCAGTCTCCCCCTGTGCTAAGACCTAGGATAAATGGTGCCTTCAAGAAAGTCGATGATATTTGTCACATGGGTGCCGGAGCCGCGTTCTGTTTCTAAGCGATGATCTCCCTGTCTTCGGGAGAATCGATGATGAATCGTATGATGAGTCCTTTCTTGCCGACCGCGTCGTATGCCAGGTTGCTGTCTGAATAAATGCCGTCGAATACATGGGTATCATAGAAATGATCGTAGGTGTGTGCTGCCCAGACCGTGCCTGAAGCTCCGGTTTCTCCGATAATGGAGCAGGCCTTCACCTCGCTGCGAAAGCGGGTATTCAGGTAAAGGTCCTCGCTGAATGACTGTGCTTTTTCAGGACTGGAAAAGACGGCGAAGACGCCCCGGCCCAGTATCGATTTGTCCATCACTACAAAAAGTTCCATGTATCCTCGTTTCCTTCTCAAGGGAGATCTGTACATAGGAAATAAAGGAAACCAGCGAAGAAATCAAGTATTTTGACATTTTGCTGTAACCATTCCTTCCGTTGCGGTAAAATAATGACGTTTCAGTCAAGAATTTGTGAATATGTCAATGGGAGCCGTCATGAACCTGAAAGACAAAACTGCACTGATCACAGGGGCCGGACAGGGTATCGGCAAGGCATGCGCCGAGGTCTTCGCCCGTCGGGGGGCACGCCTTATTCTTCTGGACAAGAACAGGAAAACTCTTCCCCGTGTTGCCCGCGATCTTAACGGGAAAGGTGCAGACGTCGTTTTCCGGATCATTGACCTTACCCGCACGCAGGCTCTTGTGAAGGTCATCGATGAGCTTCTTGCGGACCGCCGGGTCGATATTCTTGTTAACAATGCCGGGTTTGACAGGCCCGGTGTTACGGCGAAGATCGACAAGACCGATTACAATGCCGTTCTTTCCATTCATCTCGGTGTGCCCTTTCTCCTTTCCAAGCTGCTCCTTCCGCAGATGCGCTCCAACAAGTGGGGCCGCATCGTCAACGTAAGCTCCATATACGGTCTCATGGGGGCCAAGGGTGAGGTGGCCTACGCCGCCGCCAAGGCAGGGATTCTGGGCTTGACGAAGACTCTTGCGCGGGAGGGGGGAAGGGACGGCGTAACGACAAACGCCGTTGTGCCGGGCATGATACGCACGCCGCCCATCATGCGGATGCCTGAAAAATACAGGGATCCCATCATAGTGGAGAGCATCCTCGGCAGGATAGGCGAACCGGAAGAAGTTGCCCGAGCAGTCGCTTTTTTGGCCTCCGACGACGCATCCTACATAACCGGCACGGAGATAAAGGTGTCAGGAGGATGGGGAGTCTGAGAGGACGGCTTCAGGTTTTCTCAAAACCTGGGCTCTGAAGCTTTCTTAACCGGACTTGGTCCCAATTCATGGATCCTTTCCGCTATTGCCCTTGTTATCTGGGCGAACTTACGGCCATCCGATGACGACAGGTTATACATCTCCAGGCGGCCGCCGCCGATGCCCGCTTCGTCGAGGAGTCGCCTTGCGTATTCCACACGCTTTCGCGCCCGTATGTTTCCCGTCATGTAATGGCAATCCCCTTCAAGACACCCCACGAGGCATACGCCGTCGGCGCCGTTTTCGAAGGCCTGGAGAATATGGATGGCATCCACCCTTCCGGTGCATGGCACCTTGACGATCTTCACAGATGGGGGATAGGAAAGCCTCATCGAACCTGCCAGGTCCGCCGCGGTATATCCTCAATACTCGCAGCAAAAGGCTATGATCTGAGGATCGAAGTTCTGCATGAGCCTCCTTTTGAAAGGACAATGACACAACCCCGTCCCTTTCCTTGTTTGGTCAATTGGCCATTGGTCATTATCTTCTCACCTGGTCATCTGTCTGATTCCCGCTTTTACCTTCTCGATTATCTGCCTGTCCCGGGAGTGCATGAGGTCTATTGCTTTTGCAGGGCATTCGGCGGCGCAGGTGCCGCAGCCTTTGCATTTGGTGGTATCGATGACGACTTTACCCTCGTCGCCTATCGCGGGTATTCCGAAAGGACACACACGAACGCAGGTCAGGCAGGCGGCGCATTTTTCGGCCTCGACCCTTGCCACAACCGCGCCGACCGTGATGGTATCCTTCGCGAGGGTGGTGGCGGCCCGGGCCGCTGCGCCCGTCGCCTCGGCTATGCTCTCCCGGATGTTCTTCGGCGAGTGGCAGGCACCGGCCATATAGAAACCATCCGCGGCGAAATCTATGGGCTTCAGTTTCATGTGGGCCTCATGAAAGAAACCTTCCCGGGTGCGGGGCAGTTTGAATATGCCCGCCAGGGCGCTCGTGTCGTTGGGAATGACGGCGGCCGAAAGTACCACTATGTCCGCACGGTGATCGGTCGTCTCGCCCAGGGAGGTATCGGCGCAGCGCACATGTAATCGGCCGTCCTTCTTTTCCACCACGGGGGGGTTCTCCGGCGCGAAGCGGATGAACCTTATCCTGAGCCGCCGCGCGGCCTTGTAATGTTTTTCCAGAAAACCGTAGGTCATCATGTCGCGGAACATGATAGTGATCTCCGTATCGGGCCACGCTCTTTTCATGGCCATGGCATTCTTCAGGGCGGTCAGGCAGCACGTCCTGCTGCAGTATGGCCTCTGCTCATTTCGGGAGCCGACGCACTGGATCATGACGCAGTGCTCCGGCGGCGGCAGGGACATGTCGCTCAGGGCCGCTTCGAGGTCAAGCTGGGTCATGACCCGTTCGTCCTCACCAAAGAGGTAAAGTCCTTCGGGCCTGTA
The DNA here is from genome assembly GCA_028698615.1 of Syntrophorhabdaceae bacterium. NCBI lineage: Bacteria > Pseudomonadati > Thermodesulfobacteriota > Syntrophorhabdia > Syntrophorhabdales > Syntrophorhabdaceae > Syntrophorhabdaceae bacterium. The sequence goes on along the minus strand of JAQVWF010000008.1, from coordinate 11,268 downwards.
CTCCGAGGCGCCCGTTGCCAGTATGGTGACGGCATGCTTGATCTCCTCAGGTGCCTTTTGCCCCGCCGTCATGATCTCGGTGAGGAGGCTACCCCTGAATCCCTCGGAGCCAACGACCTCGGAGTCGGTATGGAGCTTGATATGATCGTGCCCCGCGACCCGTTCGATCATGTCACCGAGGAATTCCTGCACATCGATGCCATCGATGGTATGGAAGATGTTGACGAGGTTGCCGCCGAGTCGCGGCCTTTTCTCGACGAGGTGTACCTCGAAACCCTGGTCGGCAAGGGAAAGCGCCGATGTCATGCCTGCTATTCCCGCGCCAACGACAAGGGCGCATTTCTCCACGGGAAGCGTCGTTTCTTCAAGGGGTTCGATATGACGGGCGTTCGCCACGGCCATCCTTACAAGGTCCTTCGCCTTTTCCGTGGCCTTTTCCTTTTCGTGCATATGGACCCAGGAGCATTGGTCCCGGATATTGGCCATCTCGAAGAGGTATTTATTGAGCCCGGCATCACGGATGAGAGACCGGAAGATGGGTTCGTGGGTCCTCGTGGAACAGGAGGCCACGATGACCCGGTTGAGCTTCTCCTCGTGGATGATCTTTTTCATCTTTTCCTGGGTATCCTGGGAGCAGGTGAAGAGGTATTGATCGGCGAGAACAACGTCGGGAAGGCCTTCGGCGTATCGCTTGACCTCCGGGACGTCTACGACGCCTCCTATGTTGACGCCGCAGTTGCATATGAAGACGCCGATCCTCGGTGCCTGCCCCGCCACGTCTCGTTCATCGGGCAGCCGGGGGACCTCGATGTCGTGCCACCGCATAGGCGCGAGCGACGAGGCGACGGCGCAGGCAGTGGCCGAACCCTCGATGACGGTTTCCGATATATCCCTGGGCGAGGAAGACCCCCCGCAGACGTAGATGCCTTCCCGGGATGTGCAAAGCGGTGAAAGGGATCCAGTTTCGATGAACCCATATTCATTGGATGCCACATCCATGACACGGGCGAGACCGGCAAGCTGTTTGGAGGGGCGAAGGCCCACGGCGAGGACGACGAGGTCGAAGGTTTCCGTGACCACTAAACCTTTTTCATCGGTGTACGTGATATCGAGGTCTTTTGTGCCGGGGTCCTCATAGACCTTCGAAATCAGCGACCTTACGTATCGGACGCCGTACTCGTTCCTGGCCCGCTGATAGTGTTCTTCATATCCCTTTCCGAAGGTGCGGGTGTCCATGTAGAAGATCGTCGGTTCAATATCGCGGTGGTGCTCCTTTGAGATGATGGCCTCTTCCATGGCAAACATGCAGCATATGGAGGAACAGTATGGGTTCTCCTTGTTCCTGCTGCCGATGCACTGGATAAAGGCGAGCTTCTTCGGTATCCTGCCGTCGGAGGGCCGCATAACGATGGCGCCCGTGGGTCCCGTCGCGGAAAGGATCCGTTCGTAATCGACGCTTGAAAGCACGTTTTCGCAGGAAAGATATCCAAGTTCCTTCATGGTGGAAGCATCGAACTCGTCGAAACCGCAGGCGATTATGATGCTTCCCACATCGAGGACATGCTCCACCGGCCCCTCGCGGTAGTCGATCGCCTCGGGTCTGCAGGATTCCTCACAGACCCCGCAGCCAAGGCAGCGTCGGCAGCTCAGGCATCGCTTCGCCTCCTCGACGGCGCTCCTTTCGTCGAGGGTTCCCACCGTTTCCACGAAACCTTCGCGCTCGGGTATGGCCACCCTGGGAATGGAGACCCGCGGCCTGTGTTGCACGGGGAAGGGAACCTCGTCGAGTATCTTATCGTCCTCGGCAAGACGGCCTTCGAGCAGGTCACGGCCCTCGAGGTGCCTGACGATCGATTCGGCGGCCCGTTTTCCCTGGGCGATGGCATCAATAGCACTGCGGGGTCCCGTCACGGCGTTTCCGCCCGCGAAGACGCCCTTGCGTGTCGTCTCCAGGGAAACCGGGTCGACCCTGACCTTGCCGTCGGCGTGCCGTTCTATGGTGTCGGAGGCCGCGAGATATGCCGTATCGATAGTCTCGTAGATGACGAGGACGAGCGTGTCCATCCCGAAAGTGATCGTTGCCGAGGTATCGTAGAGGGGATCGAAAAGGCCTTGCTCGTTGAAGACACGCACACAGCGGGCGAGTTCCATGCCGGTGAGCCTGCCGTTCTCAGCGAGGATCCTCCGGGGCCCCCAGGCGTTGTGAAAGACGATGTCTTCCTCCATGGCCTGGTCTATCTCCCAGCGGTGGGCAGGCATATCGTCCCATTTTTCCAGGGCGACGATATGCACTTCCTGTGCTCCCAGCCGCCGCGCGGTGATGGCTGTGTCCATGGCGACATTTCCGCCGCCGACGACGAAGACCGTTTTTCCCGGCGAGACCTCTTTCCCGGTGTTCACATCCTTCAAAAGGTCGAGGGCGCTCAGCACGCCCAGGGCATCCTCGTTCTCAAGCCCCAGTTTGCGCCGTCCATGTGCCCCGGAGGCGATGAATGTCGCATCGTGGGATGTAAGGACGTCCTCGAGGGGGATATCCGCGCCGACCCTGGTGCTCATGCGAAGTTCAACGCCCATCCTCCCGGCGATGGAGAATTCTCGGGTGAGGACATCTCTGGGAAGCCTGTAGGCGGGCACGCCCGCGTAGAGCATCCCGCCCGGCTTTTCATTGGCGTCGAAGACGGTCACGGCGTAGCCCGCCTTGCGAAGTTCGACAGCGCAGGTGAAGCCGGCGGGTCCGGCGCCGATGACGGCGACCTTACCCTTCCTTTCAGCGCTCGTCACGGGAAGGGGCGGGTCGCGCCTCAGTGCTTCGTAGTCGGCCACAAAGCGTTTGAGTGCACAGATGGCCAGCGGCTGGTCCACTTCCTTACCTCTGAGGCAGGCATTCTCACAGGGGTGGGCGCAGATCCTTCCGATGATTCCCGGGAAGGGCAGCTTTTCCCGTATAAGGTCAAGGGCCTCAAGAAACCTTCCTTCGGCGATGAGGCCGATGTAGTCGCGGGCGTTGAGGTTGATGGGGCAGGTGAAGATGCAGGGGGAGAGCTGCCGGTCGATCATGTATGTGGAGGGTATGGCCTGGGGAAAGTTGACGAAGGCGGCGCTGCGAAGCGACATCTCCTCGTTGTAGACATTGCCGACCTCCAGGGGGCACGCCTCCGAACAGGAGGCGCAGGACGTGCACCGGTCGGGGAGGACGCGTCTTGGCCGTGTGCGAAGGGTGACCCTGAAATGTCCGGGACCCCCTTCCAGACGGAAGACCTCGGAGTTCATGAGAAGCTCGATGTTGGGATTCTTCCCCACCTCTACAAGCTTCGGCGCCATGACGCACATGGAACAGTCGTTGGTGGGGAATATCTTGTCGAGCTGGGCCATATTCCCGCCGATGTTCGGCTTCCGGTCGGCGAGATAGACCTTGAATCCGGCCTCGACGAGATTGAGGGATGCCTCCATTCCTGCGATGCCTCCCCCTATGACGAGGACCTTTCCCGTTCTATCCATTCGGGCCGTTCCCTTCCGTGGGTGATCTTCTCCGATTCGGTTTCATTTTCTCCTGTACAGTGCGTCGCGGTCTTCGTAGCCCGCGATCTCGACAAGGTCCCTCCGCGCCAGTTCCTTCAGGTGATCGAAGACGACCCTCGCCGCCATTCCCAGTTTCCCGGCAAGGTCCGGCACGGACGCCTCCCCGGCTCCGAGACTTTCCAGTATCTGAGAACGCTCCACGGCGCGGGCGAGCAAGGGATCGAAAACAAGAGAGAATTGCCGCTCCGTCAGGCGCTCGCCGTAGGAGTTCCCTGTCATGAGAACGTCTTTTCTCTTAAGGAGCTTTTCGAGCCTTTCGGCTCCGTCGGGATCGTGGCTCCTTACATAGGCGAGCATCCCGTCGCGCCCGTTGTCGAGGCAGCAGACATCCCCCGGCTCCCTCATGCGCTGTCGCCTCCGAGCGTTTCCACCGATCGTTCTATATCGGCCATGGATATAAGGTGTCCCCTGGTACCCCCGGTGGAGCCGAAAAGGGCGAGTTCGAAGATCTCCGTCAGGAAGAGGACGGGGATCTTCGCGAGGTCTTCTCTCAGGTGGACGGTGAGGTCGAGATTGAGCTGGCAGAGGGGGCAGGTGGTGACAATGGCGCTAGCCCCCGCACGCAGGGCCATCGTCATGATGCGCCCGGAAAGCTCCGCCGTCGTGTCGCTGTTCGTGACCGTTGACCCCGCTCCACAGCATTCGGTCTTGTATTGCCAGGGAACTACATCGACGCCGAGGGCATCGAGAAGGACATCCATGCCTGAGGGATCTTCACGATCGTCGGAAGAGGGGGCCCCCATGATACGGGTGAGAAGACACCCGTAATAGGGTACAGCGCGGATGGAACCGATGCCGTACTCTACCGAAGCGGCTATCCGCTCGATGCCTACGTACTCGAGAAAGACCTCGATGATGTTCTTGACCTCCACGGAGCCGCTGCAGTGCATGGGGGCCAGGGCCTGGTTGACCATATCCCGTGTCCGCCTGCGTCCGGCTATCTTCATGGCGCCCGCTTTTGTGCGGGCGTAGCAGGCCGAGCAGGGGGCAAGGAGATGAAGGCCGGCCCGCTCAGCGAGGGCGATGTTGCGTGCGCTCAACACGTCCGCCAGTTCTTCGTTGATGGCCGGCGCGGCGGCGGCCCCGCAGCACGACCAGTCGTCAAGTTCCTTCAGGTTCACCCCGTAAAAGGAGAGGACCTTTCGCAGGGAGCGGTCATAGAAGGCGCTCGAGGATCTCAGGGAGCAGCCGGGGTAGTAGGAGAGGGTGATCATGTGCCGGTCCTCTCCCGTATTTCCCGTATGATCGCTCCCAGCGTTTTCCTGCCGCGGACATTGTGCGATGTCAGGCCGATCCTTCCCCTCTTCAGCATGTCAATTCCCATGGCGGCATCTTTCAGGAACTCCCTGTTCGACAGGCGATAGCGCGTGACCGCTTCCAACTCGCTGAGGCGGCCGTGTCTTGCGACGCTTTTAATGATGAGGTCGTCAAAACACCAGGTGCCGCCCTTTGCGGCAAGCCCCGATTCGATGGCCAGCCGCCTCAGGATCTCGAAGACATGGGCGATGTCGATGCCGTTCGGGCAGCGGATGCTGCAGGTGGCACACTGGAGACACCTCCACGGGGAGGTCGACGACAGGACCTTTTCGCGCTCGCCTTTGAGGATGTAGCCCATAACCCTGTGGGGGACGATCTCCATGTCGGAGGCGACGGGGCATCCGTTGGTGCAGCGGCAGCACTGGTAACACTCTGAAACGGTCACCTCTGACCTTGTTTCAATTTCGTCGAGGAAAGAAGGGTGCGGCATAGTCAGACTCTTATTCTTAAATTTTATCTCCGTGATGTCAAATGGATTTTCCTCGCCGCGGCCTCCTGCCGTCTTCCATCTTTGGCGCCGTTATGGTATACCTTGTGGCATGGAAAGGCCGAAACTTCGTTTTATCGAGGCAGTCCCCTTTGAGCAGGAAGGGCAGGAGCTTATACTCCTGCGTGACGCCGCAGGCGTCGTGGAGCAGGCCCTCGCCGTGTCGAGGGACGTGGCCTTCATGGTGTCCCTCATGGACGGAACCAGAACGCTTCGGGACATTCAGGCGGAATTCATGCGCACCGTCGGAGAGATGGTGTATCTGGAGCACATAGAGGACCTTGTGCGGGTGATGGAAGAAAACTTTTTCCTCGAGGGCGACCGTTACGACACGTATGTGAAGGAACTGCGTGATGAGTACTGCAACGCGCCGGTGAGAAAGGCATACCTGGCAGGAAAGGGCTACGCATCGAACCGGATGGAACTCCTGTCTTTCCTTGATGAGATGTTCGACGGCAGTGTGGAAAATGTTGTCCCATCAGGGGAAGTTGCGGGCATTCTTGCACCCCATATCGACTACGAGAGGGGCATTAAGGTGTATCGCGAGATATATCCCTACCTGAGGCGGGGGGCCAAACCGCTCATCGTCATTTTCGGTACCTCCCATCGTTTCACCGAGGGTCTCTGGAGCATATCCCTCAAGGATTTCGAGACGCCCCTGGAAACCATATCCTGCGGGCAGGGACTGCGGGAGCTCATCGAAGGGAACGATCTTCTGAAGAGGTACATAGACGAGTGGCCGCACCGTTCCGAGCATTCCATTGAACTGCAGCTGCCTCTCATCCAGTTCATGATCCAGGAGGATTTCGAGGTTTTGCCCATCCTGACGGGATCCATGCATGAATACGTTGGTGGCATGAAGGGGACGGATGACGAAGAGGTGAGGCTTCTCACGGAAAACCTGAGGAATGTCCTTCATGCCTACGGTAAGCCTTACTGCATCCTCTCGGGGGCCGATCTCGCTCACATCGGGGCGCAGTTCGGTGACCGTTATCCCCTCGACGGCATGACCCTTGAGAGTTCGCGACAAAAGGACGCGGGTCTTCTGGAACATATCAGGAACGTAGACGGGGATGCTTTTTTCCGTGCCATACAGAACGAAGGGGACAGCCGAAGGATCTGCGGCCTTACCCCCATCTTTTTCCAGCTCAAGCTTCTTGAAGGATGCACATCCGACATAGTGAGCTATGAGCAATGGACGGACGGGCAGTCTTCGGTGAGCTTCGCCGGTGGTGTCTTCTACCGGCGATAAGATTCTGAAAAGCGATTGAGGTTACCATGACAAGAATGAAAGAGACCGATGCACCACCCGACGTGATCACAAGACCCGCCGAGGCGTCCTTCGTACCGGAGTTTGTTGGTTTCGTCCGCTCCATGGCCCTGGAGTGTTGCTACAGCGACACCACCGTGGAAGACCTCTGCCGTGCCATTGAAGAAGCCGTCAACAATATCATACGGTTTGCGTGCCGCCAGACGGCCGCCGAGATAGAGATCTCCTGTTCCGTTCATGACACCGGCGCGCTCTATATCACCATCTCCGACACGGGTGCGCCCTTCAATATGCTGCTCGCAGGCACGTTCCCCGAGGTGGATGATTTCTTCGCAGCCGGCGAGAAACCGTCAACGAAGATCATGAAAAGAGCCGCGAGAAACATCGAATACAAGCGAAGCTCCAACAGGAACATCCTCATCTTCACCGTCTCCCACGACCCGGGAGGGATGAGAAGACAATAGCCACACAGAAGATAATAAACAATAACCAATCCCTACTTCGTGGAACGTATGATGACCGTTGTCCCGGGGGCGGCGTCCAGTTTGGTGTTGTTCCATGTCAGCTTGCCATCGTCGGAGAGATACGTGACGAGGTGACGGCCCGGGGGTATATCGGCCGTGATCTGTAAGGTTTTCCCGTCGTTCGTCTCGAGGAGGATGGTGTGTTCACCGGCCTTGAGGGCGAGAGAGTCAAGGGTTCCCTCGTAGTCGTCCTCTTCCGGGATGTCCCGGTGGCCGGGGGGCAAGGTGACACTGTAGATGCCGTCGATAAAGAGCTTACCGTCGGGTTTGATGAGGGTCTGCGTCAACTTTCCCGCCTCTTTTCCGTCGATGATGACCAGCGCGCCGGAGAAAAGCTGACCCTCCACTAAAAGGATGACCCGGGCAGGTTCCGGCTTCCTGCATCCGGCAGACGAAAGCAGGAGGAGGGCGATTCCGAGACAAACGAAAATCCTTATGCAATTTCCCCCGAGGACAAAGATGCGCATGAGGAATCTCCGGTCTATGTCAAGCATGTCGTTGCCCTTTTATTCTCCTATCATCTGGATCACCACGAGCCGCTTCCGGGGCTGATTGTCGAACTCGGCGAGGACCACTTGCTGCCAGGTCCCGAGGAGGAGTCTGCCTGCATCGAATGGTACGGTCAGCGACTGACCCGTCAGAGTGGCCCTGAGGTGACTGAAGCCGTTGGCATCGCCCCAGGTTTCATCGTGGTGATAGCCGCGGTCAGAGGGGACTATCTTTTCGTAGAATTCCCTCACGTCGCCGATAAGTCCCGGCTCGTATTCGAAGGTGGTGATGCCCGCCGTGGAACCCTGCACAAAGACAGTCATGGCGCCTGCGGCGAGGCCGCTTTTAGCCAGGGCGTCGACCAGCTCCCGGGTTATATCGATAAGGTCCCCGCTGCCCTGCGTTGAAAACTCTTTGTGCTTGCTAACGATCTTCATATTACCCGCCTCTCGTGATGACGCAGCATGGGTGATAGGTAACGGGTAACAGGAAAAACGGCTTGCTTTTCCTTCCCATTACGTACTGCCTCTTACCCCTGCCCTGGTCCTCATTTTAAACTACCAGAGATTACCATGTATTTAAAGGATTTTGCGCAGGGTGGGATGGAGGAAAAATGCCGATAACCATCGAGACGAGGGAGGACGGGACAGGATGTAACTTCCATGCTCTACTTGACGTTTATTCCGAATATATGGTAACTATCTTCCCTGCATGATAGAACGATCGACGTGGATAGAGAGAATAGAAGATGCCTGGAGGGAAGCACCCATTGTTTGGCTCTCCGGCGTGAAAGGGGCGGGAAAGACAAGCCTCGTCCGGGGTCTGGGGACGGAGCGGATGCTCTATGTCGACTGTGACCCGGTCCTCTCGGCCCATATCGGAGAGGATCCGGAACTGTTCTTTCGCGCCTGCGATCGCCCCGTTGTTGCCTTTGACGACATTCACAGGTTTCCCGGCGCCATGGCCGTCCTTAAGACGGGTGCTGATCTCTTTCCCCGGTTGAAGATCATCGCCGCCTCATCTACCGTGGCCGCAGGCAAGACCACTGACATTCTGGGAGACAGGAGGCGTCTTATTCATCTTGGCCCTGTCCTGTGGGACGAACTCCCTGCATTCAATGTTTCCCTGGAAAAGCGGCTTTACCACGGAGGCCTTCCCGAGGTGCTTCTGACAGCTCCAAGGCCAGCTGGGTTTTATCGCGAATGGATGGATACCTTTTTTGAACGGGATATTCAACAGTCCTTTGCCTTCCGCGATGCCGATAAGTTCAACATGCTCTTCGAGTATCTTTTGAGGCAAAGCGGAGAACCTTTCGAGACAGCCCGGGCATCTGAAACCCTGCGTATAAGCCGTCCCACCGTTGCGGAGCATGTGAGGGCCCTGGAAGCTACCCGGGCAATAACCATCGTGCGGCCGTTCCATGGAAGAGGGCAGAAGGAGATAATAAAGATGCCCAGGGTCTATGGGTTCGATACCGGTTTCGTGAGTTTTGCAAGAGGGTGGGACCCGCTGCGCCCGGATGACCATGATCCCCTCTGGGAGCACGTCGTCCTTGAATATCTTGAAACCCATGTGCGGGACTCACAGGTTCAATACTGGCGATGGGCAGATGACCGAAAGGTCGATTTCATTGTCCCCGGCACGGAAGACGGGGTAGATGCCATCGAGTGTGAGTGGGACCCTGACGTCTTCAACCCCGCGGGGCTCAAACTGTTCCGGAACTGGTATCCCGAAGGAAACAATTATATTATTTCTCCCATTTCCATGCCGGGCTATGAAAAACACATTGCCGGTCTGGATGTCCATATCTGCAATCCGGCGGGCTGGCTGGAAAAGCAAAGAGCGGCGGACCAGGGTTAGACCCCGGGAAGAGTCTTCTTCCTGCATCTCCGGAGACAACAGATGGAGTCGTTGAGAATTCCATGGCATGATGGGATTGAGGTACATGTGCCCTCCAGCGGCAGACAATTTTGTCTTCGGTGCCCGAACTGTAGTATACTATATGCCTTATCATGAATGACGTTCCCCGATCCTTGTCCATCCAGACGGAAATTATCATTATACTTGCGCTCATCGTGGTCAACGGCATTCTTGCAATGACGGAAATGGCGATGGTGTCCTCCCGAAAGTCACGCCTTCAGCAACGGGCCGATGACGGTGACGCCGGGGCGGAAAAGGCGCTCGATGCCATCGGAGACCCCAACAGGTTCCTTTCCACGATACAGATCGGTATTTCTCTCGTGGGTATTCTGGCCGGGGTGTTCGGTGGCGCGACCATTGCGAAAAGCCTCGGCAACTGGTTAAGCGGTATTGTTTTCATCGGCAAATATGGCCAGGCCGTTGGAATTGGAGTCGTTGTTGTCGGGATCACCTACCTGTCTCTCATAATAGGAGAACTGGTTCCCAAGAGATTGGCGCTCAATAATCCGGAGAGGATCTCTTCTTTTATGGCCGCGCCAATGGGTTTCGTGACGCGGCTCGTCAAACCTTTCAGTTTTCTCTTGAGCCTGTCGACCAATGCGGTTTTGAGTATCTTTGGGGCGCGTCCAAAGGAGGACGCGTCACACACCGAAGCCGAGATAAAGATCATCATCGAGGAGAGCACGCGGGCGGGGATAATGGAAAAGGACGAACAGGATGTTGTGAACCGCGCACTGGATCTTGGGGATCTTGATGTGAATGATCTGATGACGCCGAGGCCCGATATCGTCTCTCTCAATATCGACGCCCGTCCCGAGGAGATAACGGAAAAGATCACGGCAAGCGGCCATTCCTCCTTTCCGGTGTACAGCAAGGACCCTGATAATATAGTGGGTGTTGTCTCTGTCAAAGATCTTTGGGCGCAGTCCATGGGCGCAAAGGGGGAGGGCATACACCTGGTCCTCAGGCAACCCCTCTACGTGCCGGAACGACTGCGGGCGCTCAAGGTGCTGGGACTCTTCAAGCAGTCCGCAACCCACCTGGCTCTGGTCATCGATGAGTACGGGACGGTCCAGGGCATCGTCACGCTCCACAATATACTGGAAGCCATGGTAGGCGACCTGCCGTCCTCGGAAGTGGCTGCGGACCTTGACGTTGTTCGCCGCGAAGATGGTTCCTGGCTGATCGACGGACTGTTCCCCATTGATAGGTTCAAAGAGCTCTTCGGGATCGATGCCATGCCCGAGGAAGACATGGACCATTATCATACGATCGCCGGTTTCATGCTTTTTCATTTTTCCAGTATTCCTTCCACGGGTTCCGCGTTTGAATGGTCGGATTGGCGTTTTGAGGTCGTGGACATGGATGGAAACAGGATAGACAAGATACTCGTCGTTCCGCTGAAAAGTGATGGGGAGCCTGAGAAAGCGGACACTCAAACAGAGTAGCCGATCGAGGCCGATCTGCATGCACCCATATCACGCAATGTTTTGCAGCGATTTGTTCAGACAGGATGTCACACCTGCCGGCCACAAAGATATCCCTCCCCTTATTTCCAGAGAACACATGTGTTTCATCAGGTCATGGTGTGCTTGATTTTATGCTATGCGGATAATGATGGAACGCGCAGAAGAATGGTCGGGATGACTGGATTTGAACCAGCGGCCTCTTGCTCCCGAAGC